>NZ_CAWNIB010000291.1:0-16019 GCF_963874405.1 Vibrio sp. V08_P9A1T1 | reverse complement strand
CATTTACTGGATTCTGTAATTTTACTACCAGTTATCTTTAATCAGAAATTAAGTTGTGGAGCAACTATAATGACTATCAAAGTAGGTATTAACGGTTTTGGCCGTATCGGTCGTTTCGTATTCCGTGCAGCGCAAGAGCGCAACGACATCGAAGTTGTAGGTATTAACGACCTTATCGACGTAGATTATATGGCATACATGTTAAAGTATGACTCAACTCATGGCCGTTTCAACGGTACTGTTGAAGTTGAAGCTGGCAACCTAGTTGTAAACGGCAAAACTGTACGTGTAACAGCTGAGCGTAACCCAGAAGATCTAAAATGGGATGCAATCGGTGTTGACGTGGTTGCTGAAGCAACAGGTCTATTCCTAGACGATGCAACCGCTCGTAAGCACATCACTGCTGGCGCGAAAAAAGTTGTTCTAACTGGTCCTTCAAAAGACGCGACTCCAATGTTCGTAATGGGTGTTAACCACGCTTCTTACGCTGGCCAAGACATCGTTTCTAACGCTTCTTGTACTACAAACTGCCTAGCACCTATCGCTAAAGTTCTTAACGACAAGTGGGGCATCGAGTCTGGTCTTATGACTACTGTTCACGCAACTACAGCGACTCAAAAAACTGTAGATGGTCCTTCTGCGAAAGACTGGCGTGGTGGTCGTGGTGCTTCTCAAAACATCATCCCATCTTCAACTGGTGCAGCTAAAGCGGTTGGCGTTGTAATCCCAGAACTAAACGGCAAACTGACTGGTATGGCTTTCCGCGTACCTACAGCGAACGTTTCTGTAGTTGACCTAACTGTTAACCTACAAAACCCAGCATCTTACGCAGAAATCTGTGCTGAAATGAAGCGCGCTTCTGAAAACGAATTCGCTGGCGTTCTAGGCTATACTGAAGATGCAGTTGTTTCTCAAGACTTCATTGGCGAAATCAACACATCTGTATTCGATGCTAAAGCTGGTATCGCACTAACTGACAAATTCGTTAAAGTTGTATCTTGGTACGACAACGAAATCGGTTACTCAAACAAAGTTCTAGACCTAATCGCTCACGTTTCTAAATAATCGTAGTGTTTAGCGAAGAAATTCGTTGAGAACAAAAGGCGGCCATTGTGTCGCCTTTTTAGTATCTGTCCCTTTAATTAATGGGACTGCGTTAGACAATCCGAGCCGTTCCTCACTTATTTATCCGGTAGGAATGGTATGAGGTATCGAATTTATGGATCTGCAATCTCTCCCTACCCTGACTTATCTTTCTGACAACGTCACTATCGTTGAGAAAGAGGGCGTTAAAATTGTTCGCGTTATTCATGACAAAGCGACCGCCGGAATTACACTGCATGGCGGCCATGTCATCTCATTCACTCCTAAAGGACAAGATGAGCTCATTTGGATGAGTGACACGGCCATTTTTGACGGTAAAGCCGCTCTAAGAGGCGGGATCCCTGTTTGTTGGCCATGGTTTGGCCGTATTGCTGCACCAGCCCATGGTTTCGCACGCACCAGTGAATGGGCATTGATTGAACATAGAGAAAACGAGCAGGGCGTCATTATCGTGTTAGGGCTCGACCATTCGCCCCAAACACTGGCTATTTGGCCATTTCAATTCAAAACCCGTCTTTATGTTGAAATCGGTGACAAGTTAAAAGTCACTTTAGAAACGACCAATACGGATGAGAAAGCATGGACGTTTTCTGCAGCGCTGCACAGCTACCTCAAGGTTGGTAATATTACCCAGACCACTACTACAGGTATGGGCGTTGAATATATAGACAGCTTACAAGATGCAAAAATGTGTCAAGGTGGTTCAACACTGGTCCTCACCGATACGATTGATCGCGTCTATACCGCGCCTGAAGCACAAATTCAGGTCCAAGATCCTGTTTTGAATCGCACGTTAGTGGTTGAAAACTCTGGACACAACTCTGCCGTCTTGTGGAATCCATGGGCTCAAGGCGCTCAATCAATGGCAGATATGCCTGACAATGGTTATCAAACGATGCTGTGTGTTGAATCTACACTGCATGCACCTTGCTTATCCGCTGGAAAAACCTTGCAACCAGGTGAAAGCCATCAGCTCGTCACGACGGTTTTTTCCAACTAAGCTTTTTTGGCGAATTTTCAGTCATCATACTCATGCTGAGGGCAGTGAAATCACGCTGTCCTTTTTATTTCTAGCCGCAGACGCTAAACTGGCACCTTTGTTTTTCAAGCGAGATCTTCATGGCGTATCTGTGCCCCCTTTGCCAGCAACCTCTGTTGCAACAGCAGCAAATATTGAAATGTGAAAATAATCATCAATTTGATATAGCCAAAGAGGGCTACGTCAATTTGATGCCTGCACATCATAAACGCTCAAAAGATCCGGGTGATAATAAAGAGATGATGCAAGCCCGTCGCCGTTTTCTTGAAGGTGGACATTACGATCTGATGCGTCAGACGGTCGCTCAGTTGTGCAGTAAGTATCTGCAAGATTCTTCTTATCAGTTTTTAGATATCGGCTGCGGCGAAGGTTACTACACCCAATTTGTCGCTCAAACGCTTGCACAACACTCGACACAATCGGTCACCTATGGGTTAGATATCTCTAAAATCGCCGTCCGTTATGCAGCAAAGCGCTACCCTATGGTCAACTTTGTCGTCGCCTCCAGCCACCGCTTGCCCTTTGACGATGCTTCCCTAGCCGGTATATTACGAATTTATGCGCCCTGTAAAGCGCAAGAGCTTTACCGCTGCATTCAAAACCAAGGAGTGGTGATTACCGTTACACCCGCGGCAAGGCACCTCTATCAGTTAAAAGAAGGGATCTATCCTAATGTTCAACTGCATGATGAAACCGCAGAAGAGATAGCTGGGTTTACATTAGTAGAGCAACAAAAACTGCACTACACCATGGCATTAAGCGGTAACGATGCTTTTGATTTATTACAGATGACGCCGTTTGCATGGCGGGCCAGTGATGAGCTAAGAGCGCAATTAAAGCAAGCTGAGCAATTTAATTGTGAGGCCGATTTTATGATCAGCGTTTATCGCAAAGTTAGTTGATAATAATTCTCATTATATTGCAAATCCACAGTGTCTCCATTATTATGCCAAATTCAAAATGGAGACACTCATGCGCTTAGTTACTTCTCTGGCTCTACTATTACCACTTTTTGGCTGTGCTTCGCACCAGCCGAAGCCCATTGCTCACTTTTATGACTACCAATTATCTACCCCTAGCGGCAAACCATTGAATCTCAATTCGCTGCCGAATGAGATAAAAAATGCCGATATCATTTTAGTCGGTGAGTGGCATACACACCCAGCCATTCATCGCTTCCAAACCGAGCTATTGGCACAACTCAGCCGCGAAAACACCCATGTAGCCTTGTCTATGGAACAATTTTCACGCGATGAACAAGAGATACTGAACCGCTATCTAGCAGGAGAAATCGGCGAACAATACCTTATTTCTCAGACCAGAGCGTGGCCAAACTACCAAAGTGACTACCGCCCACTGGTTGAGTTTGCAAAATCACAGCAGTTGGATGTCATTGCCGCTAATGCGCCTAAACCTTTCGTACGTTGTATCGGCAAAGTAGGGATCAAATACCTTGATAAATTAACGCCAGTAGAGCGGGCTCAGGTTGCACACCAAATTGACATCTCAGCCTCTCCATACAAAGCGAAGTTCATGGAATCAATGCACCACGGTTCAAAAGAGCAAACTGAAAAACAGTACGCAGCTCAGGTCGCTTGGGATGAAACAATGGCAGAAAGCATGGTGGATTATTTACAAAACCACCCGACAGCTCAGGTGATGCACATCGCAGGTAAGTTCCACACCGAGCAGGGTTTAGGCACGGCGCATTCTATCCTTCGTCGAAATCCTGATTTAAAGGTTGCCATCATCACGCCCGTAGAGGATACCCAGGCATCGTATCCTGATTTCCAACTCACTGTACTGCCAATTCCCACCGCCTATGTTCAAGCAGAGCATCGCATGCAAGCCTATCAACAGATAAAGAATCGCAACACAGATCTCACTTGCGACTAATTAGCGGCGAATAACGGGCCTACTTATTCTTTTCATATAAAGTAGGCGCGTTTTTTGCTTGTACATACTTCATACAAATTGCGAATTTTTTGCACAAGTTTTTCATAAATCTGTCG
Organism: Vibrio sp. V08_P9A1T1; assembly: GCF_963874405.1. Taxonomy (NCBI): domain Bacteria; kingdom Pseudomonadati; phylum Pseudomonadota; class Gammaproteobacteria; order Vibrionales; family Vibrionaceae; genus Vibrio; species Vibrio sp. V08_P9A1T1. The sequence continues at coordinate 11,864 of NZ_CAWNIB010000291.1, read as the reverse complement.
ATACATTAACTGATGGCATTTATAGGAGAGAAGTATGACACCGGTAGGGACAAGCTCAGCGCAACTGCATTCACTCCAGCAAGTTAAAGCTCAAGCAAATTCTACAGCGGCATCCCCCCCCTCTGCCCCGCTCAAAGTGGAGCAGAATACCGTCACTTTGTCTGATGAAGGCAAAGCCTTGCTCGCAGCGCTGCAACAACTCGACAAAGAGAGTAAGTTAGAAAACAAAGAGAAAACTGTGACTGGCAAAGTGGAATCATTTGCTCATGGTGCTTTGGGATTAGATCATCCAGATAAAAAACCAGAAGAAGATGATAGCTCCTATTCCGCAGGGAAATATTTTTCCGCCGCGGCAACAGTAGGAGGTTTGTTACTGCTTCTCTAATTTTTTAGATTTCTATTGGATATTAATTGCGGTTTGGATGATTGATGATGTGGTCCTCCCAGTCGATAACATCAATCTCATAAACGACTTTGTTGCGAACACTTTCTTGCGCGGCGTGCATCGCCTCTTTGGAGCCGGTAATCAAAGGATGCCATTGCGGCAATGTCTTGCCTTCTGACAGTACACGATAGGCGCACGTATCCGGCAACCAGTTAAATTCATCAATTTTATCACGCGTCAGTTTTAAGCACTCCTCACCAGAATTGAAACGGTTTGGATAATCCTTGCATGAGCAGGTATCGCTGTTTAACCAACTGCAAGCGACATTGGTGTAATAGACCTCATCACTATCTTCATCCATTAACTTGTGTAAGCAGCACTTACCGCATCCATCACAAAGCGACTCCCACTCCGATTCCGTCATTTGTTCTAATTTCTTATTTTGCCAGAATGGTGTGCTCATGAGTCTCTATCTTACTTAACGAATGGGGTGCGTGTTATACCTCCACACCAACCAAAGTTCAAGGATAAAAACGGCTTGTTAATTTAGGAAGCTATTGCTGTACACTTCGGTCACATCTGCTAGGATCGTCACCCTTTTCTTTTTACTGGTACTCAATTATGGAATGCAGACTTGGTTGTGGTGCGTGTTGTATCGCCCCTAGTATTTCTTCCTCCATCCCGGGTATGGAGCAAGGAAAACCAGCAGGTGTACGTTGCATTCAACTTAATGACGCTAATTTGTGCAAGTTATTTGGTAAGCCTGAACGTCCAAAAGTATGCCACGAATTTAAGCCTTGCCCGATGGTCTGTGGCAACACGAACCAAGAAGCTTTGAGCAACATTACCGAACTCGAAAAAATCACTTGATGGCACTGCTTTGTTTGCCTTAATTGATGGCGCCACTCAAAATTGCCCCAGCAGCTAGGGCAATGATTCGAAAGGTGCTACAGCTTTTGTCTGCCAAGCAAAGAGTGTGATAGCGTCGTACCATCAACAAGCTCAAGCTCACCGCCAACAGGCACACCATGAGCAATACGGCTCGCAGAGACTTGATGGGCGCGACATAACTCCGCAATGTAGTGCGCGGTCGCTTCCCCTTCAACGGTTGGGTTAGTGGCAAGAATGACTTCGGCAATGCCACCACGTTGCAAACGGTAATCCAGAGTATCTAAACCAATATCACTCGGGCCGATACCATCTAAAGGTGATAAGTGTCCCATCAGAACAAAATAACGTCCAGAATATTGGCCTGTAGCTTCAATGGCCGCAATATCAGCAGGGCTTTCGACTACACAGAGTTGGCCGTTATCCTGCCGCTTAGGGTTGCTACAAATATGACAAGTTTCTTCTTCAGTGAAAGTTCGGCATTCACTGCAATGTCCAATTTCTGTCATGGCTTGGCTTAAAGCATCGGCGAGCTGTAAGCCGCCTTTTCTATCGCGCTGTAACAAATGAAAGGCCATACGCTGTGCTGACTTGGGACCCACCCCAGGCAGACAACGTAAGGCCTCCATCAAATGCTCCAGCATATGACTGGTACGCATTAGTAACCTATTTTGTTTGTTAAAAAGGTTGTTTGTTAAAAAGTCGTTCGTTAAAACGGCATCTTCATACCTGGTGGTAATTGCATACCGCCAGTGACAGAAGCCATTTTTTCTTTTTGAGTCTCTTCCACGCGGCGCGCAGCATCATTGAAAGCGGCGGCAATCAGATCTTCTAGCATCTCTTTGTCGTCTTCCATTAAGCTTTCATCAATCTCTACACGGCGTACGCTGTGGCTACCAGTAATGGTCACTTTTACCAGACCAGCACCAGACTCACCAACCACTTCCATATTCGCAATTTCTTCTTGTAGCTTTTGCATGCGCTCTTGCATTTGTTGGGCTTGCTTCATTAGGTTGCCCATACCGCCTTTACCAAACATGTTTATCTCTCTGGTTGAATTGAGTGTTTCACATAAGGTGGGGTCATAACATATAGATTCAACCCCACACTCGCTTAATTGATTAAATCGGCCGCACACTGTCGCGATCAAGTTCCGCATCAAAACGTCGCTTGAAGAACATTACGTGAGGGTCGGCCTCCAAGCTGTTCAATGCTTGCTCTAATTTGAGTTGGTAAAGACGCTCTCTAAGCTCCAATGGAGTCTCACCTTGCTCACCAATTGTCACGCTAAGGTGGCACTCTTCAGCTAATGTCTCATTGAGCACTTCTAACAACTCGCTTTGTGCTTTATCGGTATTAAGATGGGCCTGACTTGGCCGCAGCACTAGCTCAATTGATGAGCCCGATTTGTGGTAGACAGAATTAAGTGCTAATTGTTCCACTAACTTGGCAATATCGAGCTGGTGGATCAGAGCTGCCCACTCATCTTGTTCTATCGATTCTGCAAGTAACTTTTCTGCCATCTCTGGCGTTTTAATATGTTCTAGCGCTTGCTTAATTTGTGTCGGTGTCAGCTCTGTTTTTTGTTGTTCAACCACCACAGGTTGCAGCGTTGGACGCCACTGATAAGGCTCGTTGTCCAAGGTTGGGGCGGCTTCAGGAGCGGATGTTGACAAAGGCGACACTCGAGCTGATTTTCCATGCGAGGCAACACGCTCAAGCACAGATTCAGATTTAGTCGATGCCGCATTAGGCTTTTTTGTCTCGTTGCTCTTTGTTTCATTCACTCCTTTTGCTGACTGAGCAACCCCTTGGCGCTGTGAACGCAACTGGTGTCGCAGCCCTGCAATCGGTGAGGGACGTGGAGCTGAAGAAGGTGCCGGTGGTTGAGGAACTGGTGCAGGCTCATACGATTCTGGGGCATATTCCATTGCACTGGACATGTCATCATTCATATCCGCATAGCGGTTATCGTAATCTTGAACGATGCCATAATCAGGCTGAGTATCCTCATGCCTTTGTGGCTCATTAACCTGACTGTCCGATACGGGAGCCGCCGACGTTTGCTTAGGTTCAGTTAGAGGCGTTGCCGCTGATGCGGGTTGTAGTGAAGGAGTGCCGTGACTTGGCACTGCGACATCTGAACTCACTTCAGTGCTGAACGTATTCACCAACGATACAGAAGCAGGACGAAACGCCATCATACGTAGCACAATCATTTCCAGCCCCGTTCGAGCGGTTGGCGAGAGTGCTAAATCTTCACGCCCTTTTAAAGCAATTTGATAATAGAGCTGCACATCTTGTGGGCTCAGTGCTTTGCTAAGCAGTTGCACTTTCTCTGAGTCAGGTTGGGTTTTGTCCAGTGTTGCAGGCAACGCTTGATACATCGCAATACGGTGTAACTGCACCGCGAGTTGTTGTAGTAATCCATCCCAATCCACACCATTTTGTGCTAAATGTGCAACGCTATCCATCGCCGTTTGAGGCTGTTTACTGCTAATGGCTTGCAGTAAATGGAGTGCTTGATCTGTGTCTAGCGTGCCAAGCATTGGGGCGACTACATCGGCCATCACCTGGTTATTACCTAGTGCTATCGCTTGATCAGTTAAGCTAAGTGCATCACGCATACTGCCATCGGCAGCATGAGCGATCATTCTTAATGCTCTCGCTTCACAAGGGATCTGCTCTGCCGCTAAAACATGCTCAAGCTGATCGTGGATATTTTCAACACTGATCGGCTTAAGATGAAACTGTAAGCAGCGCGATAAAATCGTAACCGGCAGCTTTTGCGGATCTGTCGTAGCGAGCAAGAATTTCACATACTCAGGCGGCTCTTCCAACGTTTTAAGCAAAGCGTTAAAACTGTGGCGCGACAGCATGTGCACTTCATCGATTAAGTACACCTTGAAGCGACCGCGAGCAGGCTTGTACTGCACGTTATCAAGTAATTCGCGCGTATCTTCGACTTTGGTTCGTGATGCCGCATCTATTTCTAAAAGATCAACAAAACGGCCTTGGTCAATCTCTCGGCAAGTATCACATTGGCCACAAGGTGTGGCCGTAATACCTGTTTCACAGTTTAACCCCTTGGCAAACAAGCGACCAATCGTCGTCTTGCCGACACCACGTGTACCGCTGAATAAATACGCATGGTGCAATCTATTTTGGGCCAACGCATTTTCTAGTGCAGTTAAGACATGTGCTTGTCCCACCACCTCATTAAATTTTGTTGGTCGCCATTTTCGCGCTAAGGCAAGATAACTCATGAGTACGTCCAGTTGATTAGCTTAGTGACCTTCAAATTCACAAATACTATAAACGTTCAGGCCCAAACCTTGTAAACGTTTGTCTCCGCCAATTTCAGGCAGGTTGATGACAAAAGCCGCGTGCTCAACTTCACCACCAAGCTGGCGGATCAATTTAGTCGTCGCTTCAATCGTACCACCCGTTGCCAGTAGATCATCCACCACCAGCACTTTATCACCTTGCTTGATCGCATCAACGTGAATTTCTAATGTGTCAGTACCGTATTCCAATTCGTAAGATTGGGCTAACGTTTCGCGTGGTAACTTACCCGGCTTACGTACAGGTACAAACCCCAAACCAAGCTCTAAAGCCAATGGCGCACCAAATAGGAAACCACGCGCTTCTGTACCCACAACTTTGGTAAAGCCCATGTCTTTATATTTTTCGACTAATAAAGCAATGGTTGCTTGATAGGCTTTTGCATCCTCTAGCAGGCTAGTTACATCACGAAACAAAATGCCAGGTTTTGGGTAGTTAGGGATGCTTTGAATGCTCGATTTGATCAAAGAGATAGTTTCGGTTGTCATAACTTACATTTACTTAGATTGGCTCTTCATTTCTCACGATACATTTACGTATCAGAATGATAGAGCGTGAGCTCTCAGCAACATAGATAAGCCACAATATCTTAGCCGCTGAAAAAACAAACGCCCATTCGAAGAATGGGCACACTTCCCCATAATGCTAGTGATTTTCTTGTTGGTTAGCAACCTGCTCATGAGTGGGAAGTCGAATAAACCAAGTGATCAGGACCACAAGCATAGTAAACAACATAATTTTGAGCCAAAAGTGCGGGACAACCCAGATGGAAAAAATAAAGCTTAGAATAATCCACAAACATCCCCGTTGTTTCACTTGCCGCGAAACAGCGCCATGTTGCTGCCAATTATCCAATATTGGGCCTAGCGTCTGATGTTGATGCAACCAAGCATGAAAACGAGGGCTACTTCGTAAGAAGCAAGCGCTAGCAAGGAGTATGAAAGGTGTTGTGGGGAGTAGCGGTAAGAATATGCCTATCACGCCTAACAGAAGGCAGAGCCCACCAGCCACCGTAAGAAGAAAATGACGAATATTGATGGTGAACTCCCAACGTACTATCCAACTCAGAAAGTTGAATAACCATTAAACACACGGATCCAAGTCAGTATTGCTGGCAATGTAGGGATCGAAAGTACGGCAATAAAGCCTAAAAAATAAAAAATGTTGTAAGGTTCTTTAAAATTCTGCTCTTCCATCATAACTTCTCTAGTGTTGGATGACTCCGTTCGTTTTGGCACCATAAACAAAGTTAATGTAACGTAAACGAATTGGGTGATTGTTGTTCTAGACGCGAACTATACCTCAAACAAATCACCGCAAACACCGACTAAAGATAAGGTTATTAACTGCTGCCACCTTGGTAAATATTGAGTTTGAAGCTACTCGAACCTAAGCGATTAGTTGATAGCTGACAAGTTGAGTTGATCGGTAAATCTTTAGTGATAAAGTTTTTTAAACAGTTCTGCCCAAGGCTAACACCCGCGGCAATATGTTGAGTTAAGTAGCCATTTGACCATTGACTGTCGAGCCCAGCCGGCAGGATAGAGAGTGTACCTTCGCTTAAATCCGCAATACCGAATACCGCGTTGATTGGATTAGCACACTCTGAGCATTCAATACCTTTTTCCAGTATGTCGGCAAGGTCTTTCAGATCGGCACTGAAGCTTTTTAAGTTGCGAAGATAATCGTGAAACAGAGCACGAACGAGCAATGTTGAAGCCACACTATTTTCATAATGGGCATCTGAATCGACCAAGTAAAAGGCAAACTGCCCGTTCATCAACCACGCATAGTCAAATACCAGCGGCATCACATCCGCCGATTGTAAAAGACGGTAACTACACTTCCAACTGCCTTGTGAAGTATCCTTTTCTGGTAATAACGCGTGCAGCAAATCTTTCGCGGTACTGGGGTTTTCTCGTAAATACTCCAGATGCCAATGCAACTCTTGTTCTTCTGGAATATCACCACCATCATCGACCCGGAACCATTGCGTCGAAAAATCACGCTGATCAGATAAACGGCTAAACGTATCTTCGAGCGTACTTTCTATTGCACTGCTTAAATACTGGTGGTTACCAATCGGTTTAGGAAGAAAATCCTTAACACCAAATCGCAGCACTTTTGCAACATCAGCCATTTCATCAGTTGCAGAGACCACAATCAGTGGCAGCGAGGGATACTCAAGGCTCACCTCTTCAACAAACTCAATGCCGTTCAGTACTGGCATTGCTAAGTCACACACAACAAGGTCAGGCTCCGCATCTTTTAACTTGCGCAACCCCTCTAAGCCATTTTCAGCTTCAAGCACTTTATAGCCTTGAGCCGACAAATAACCACTGGTTATTCGCCTAAAAATTGGGTCATCATCAACGAGCATGATCAGTTTTTGTTCGACATGCTGATTATCTGAAGGTTTTTTCGCCAAGAACTCACTAGCCTGAATGTGAGATTTATACATAATCCTGCCTCACAATGCTTTTAAAAAGCAGTCATTTTATTGTTATAGGATAAATTGATAGGTTACTTTATAAAGTAGTCGCAAAATAAGATTTATACAAATGTTCCACTTTGTAACTCGGTTGCATACTATATATATGGGCTATGTATGGATTGTACGGAATGTTACTTTCGTCAAACAAGTTGATATGACTCAAGATTTGACAAATGATATACGTATAAATTACTCAAATTCGAAAAATAATGTGTCAGGAACAATGAAATTAGATGACCTAAACCTCTTTCGACTGGTTGTCGAAAATGGAAGCTATACCGCAACTTCTCGTAAAACAATGATCCCCGTTGCGACCATTACCCGACGCATTCAAGCATTGGAAGATTCTCTGAATCTTAGGTTGTTGAATCGCCATGCTCGAAAACTTTCGCTGACTGAAGCGGGTGAACGTTTTTTTCAAGAGTGCTCACCGTTGCTGCATCGCTTAGCTGCAACAGCAGAAGAGCTCACCGATGAATGTCGTGGCGCTTCAGGCAAACTAAGAATATCGTCACCATCTAATGTCACGAAACGCATGATGATGCCTATCTTCAATGCCTTCATGATGCAGTACCCAGATATCAACATAGAACTGACCACCAGCAATCAGGCCGATCAACTCGACCCAACCGAATGGGATGTCATTTTTAGAGTTGGCCCTCAACGAGACTCCAGTTTGATTGCGCGAAAAATTAATGAAGTGAAAGATGTGTTAGTCGCAAGCCCAGGGTATTTAGCGAAACACCCTGCACCAACTCATGCCGAAGAGCTCAGTAATCATTCATTATTGAAGGGATATCCTCTAGTAAAATGGCAGTTGACCAACAATAAAGGGGAATGCGTGGTCAATTGTGATACTGGTCGTTTTCAGGCCAACGCTTTAAACGTAGTGCGCAGCGCTTGCTCTGAGGGGCTGGGTATCACCTTAATGCCAGACGTGATGATTAAAGAATTTATCGAAGAAGGCAGCTTAGTCAGAGTACTGGAAGACTGGGTTTCCAACCCTCGTGATATTTATATGCTGTATAACCACAAGGATCATCTACCTGAAAAAGTCAGGCTATTTATTGATTTTGTGATTGCCTATCACATCCACTAGATTTTAGGCCCAGCATTGCTGGGCCATGAGTTATCGCAGCGGCAGATAGTCAATAAACTCGCTATAGAAACTCAATAAATTTACTCAAATCACGTTCAGGCACTTTCATTGGCGTGCATCCTGCAGTTCCTAGGTATAAGAAACCAACGATTTGATCATCGCCCTTAGCACCTAGTGCTTGCCGAACGTGAGAGTGGAACATCCAGCTTCCCGAACGCCAGAAACCTTGAAAACCTTGGGCTACCGCAGCCATTTGCATCGCTTGTACTGCGCATCCCGCAGAGAGATGTTGTTCAATCGCTGGCACTTTTTCATGATCCGTTACTTTCGCGATCACTGTGATTACCATGGGTGCTCGAAACGGTGCATTTTTCGCTTTTTCTATCTCTGCATCACTGCCGTTATCCGCTCGCACAGCAGACGCCAAAATACCCGACAACTTTTGCAAACCCGCTCCCTGAGCAATCACGAAACGCCAAGGGGTTAAACCGCCATGATCGGGCGCTCGCAAGCCTGCTCTAATAATATTTTCCAAGACCAGACCTTCAGGTGCAGGCGATGTGAGATTGGCGATTGAACGACGGTTAAGCAGCAACTCTAGTGCATCCATTTCGATTCCTTATTGATGATTTTCCATAATCTTATACCAAACTGAGAATAACTCGCATAAAGAGATGACCTCATTGGCTATAAATGAAAAAAAGCGAGGATATTCCCTCGCCTAATTTAAGCAAACATATGAATGAAAACAGCCGAGATGACTACGGATAAAAACGTGCTTCAACCCCAGCTCGAGTCAGTAGCCCATCACAAGGAGCGAATTTATCGCCATACTTCTCAGCATGTTGATTCATCATTTCCACTAATTTCTTGATACCAATTTGGTCTATGTAACGGAATGGGCCGCCCAAAAACGGCGGGAAACCGATACCGAAAATCGCACCAATATCGCCATCTCGCGCACAACGAATTACGCCCTCATCCAAACAACGTACGGCTTCATTCAGCATAAGTAGCACGCAACGCAGCGCGATCTCCTTATCACTCTGTTTGGCATCTGGCGTTATTTTCAGCAATTTATAGATAGATTTGTCGATTTCTTTTTTCTTACCTTTATAGGTATAGAATCCCTTACCACTTTTACGCCCTTTGCGATTGTCATTGAGCAGCAAATCAAATACGTCTGGTCCTTGAAAACGTGGGCCGAGTTCTTGCACTAGAATTGGCATGATTTTCGAGCCAACATCAATGCCCACTTCGTCCAATAACGTGATAGGGCCGACTGGAAAACCGAAATCGAGTAAAGCCGTATCTATCTTTTCAATCGACTCACCCGCCATCAGGATCTGCGCCGCTTCATTCATGTAAGGTGCAAGGATACGGTTAACATAAAAACCAGCGCAATCTTTGACCACAATCGGCGTTTTGCCCTGTTTTTTCGCCAAGGCCACCACTGTGGCTATCGTCTCTTGCGATGTGGTTTGATGAGGGATCACTTCCACCAGAGGCATTTTTTCAACAGGACTGAAATAGTGCAATCCAATCACATTCTCTGGACGCGCCGCCTTCGCTGCAATTTTCTGGATTGGAAGCGAAGAAGTATTCGTCGCAAAAATGGTGCTGGTTTTGGCATTCGCTTCAACATCAGCCACCATTTGCTGCTTAAGCGTGAGATCTTCAAATACCGCTTCAATGACAACATCGATATGCTGATAACTGGTAAAATCAATCCCGCCAGACAATTGCGCCATTTTTGTCTGCATCTGCGCTTTGGATAAAATGCGATGCTTGCGCTGTTTATCGAATAATTTGTAGTTGTAATTGAGCGCGTTTAATACCCCATCATTCGAAACATCTTTGATTCGTACGGGAACCTTGGCTTTTGCAACGCTAACATGGCTGATCCCTGCCCCCATTAAACCACCACCTAATACGCCGATACGTTTCACGGTTTGAGGTTTTGCGTCGCTGCCCGTCTCTTTTTTCATTTCGGTGGTGGCAAAGAAAATCGAGCGCAGTGCTTTGGATTCCGAGCTCATCACCAAATCACTAAATCGCTTCGCTTCAAGCTCTAACCCGGCTTTAAAACCACGATCTAAACCGTGGCGGATCACCTCTAAAATCGCGTCTGCAGCTGGGTAATTACCTCGTGTTTTTTGCTTAGTCTTTTTAGCAGCCTGATCAAAAATTAATTTGCGACCAAGCTGCGTATGAGAAATTAATTTCTCTTTGGCCGACGTATTGGCCTGATGATGTTTTTTCCCAGAATTATCGAGCACATACTTTTTGGCCACATCCAGCAAGATAGTCTCTGCTACGCAAGCATCAATAACACCCAGCTGTTTTGCTTTTTTTGCGCGCAGCTGTTTACCCGTCAAAATCAAATCAAGAGAAGGTAACAAACCAATCAAACGCGGCAACCGCTGCGTTCCACCGGAGCCTGGTAGCAAGCCTAATTGCACTTCGGGCAAACCCAAACGCGTGATATCCGCGTCGCTACACACCCGGTAGTGACAAGCCAGCGCCAGCTCTAAACCACCACCTAAGCATGGGCCATGAATCGCGGCAACCACTGGGAATGGCAAATCCGATAAGGTTTGAAACATCTCCTGACCTTGCTTGGCCAATGCTTGTGCTTCGCTGGCCGATTGGCAAGCATTCAGCATACGGACATCCGCTCCAGCAATGAAATTATCTGGCTTAAGCGAGTGAATCACCATCCCCTTTAGGCTGGTTTTTTGTGCCTCTAAGGTCGCAAAAACCTCTTGCATCTCTTGGGCAAACGCCGCTTGTAGCGTATTCATTTTTTCGCCGGGAACATCAATCGCCAGCCACGCAATATTTTGTTCATCAATCGTTAAATGAAAAGCTTTCTCTGTGCTCATTATTCAACCTCCAAAATCATTGCCGCGCCCAAACCACCCGCTGCACAAGCGGTATTCAGCCCTAAACCACCACCACGTCGTTTTAGTTCACGCAGTGTTTGTGTGATCATGCGCGCACCCGTCGCCGCAAAGGGGTGACCATACGCAATAGAACCACCTAGCACATTAAATTTATCCATATCAATTTCGCCAATCGCTTTTGCTCGACCAAGATGTTCCTGTGCAAACTTATCACTGGCGAACATTTTCATATTAGAGAGGGTTTGCGCGGCAAACGCTTCATGCATGTCAATCAATGTGAGATCGGAAAGCTCAATACCTGCACGTTGTAAGGCTAACGGTGTCGCATAAGACGGCCCCATTAACATATCGTGTTCAACACCAATCGCTGAAAAAGCGTAAGAACGGATATAACCCATAATCTCCAAACCAAGCTCTTTAGCACGGCCTTCACGCATTAATAGAATAGCGGCAGCGCCATCGGTTAGTGGTGTGCTGTTGGCGGCCGTCACGCTACCATATTGCCTATCAAACGCTGGACGTAACTTGGCATAACCTTCCAGAGTCGAGTCATGACGAATATTGTTATCTTCAGCGATCCACTTTTTATAGGGCTCTGGGAATGCCGTCATGACTTCGCCTTGGATTTTGCCCTCTTTCCAAGCTTGTGAAGCTAGAGAGTGAGAACGATGTGCCAAAGCATCTTGATCCAGTCGGCTTATGTGATGAGATTTTGCCATCTGCTCAGCCGTTTGCCCCATCGAAAGG
>NZ_CAWNIB010000290.1:0-16032 GCF_963874405.1 Vibrio sp. V08_P9A1T1 | reverse complement strand
ACGTTACTGTGCCTTGAACAGAGTGAGAAAATGTAATTTCCGTGAGCAAATGTTGCAAAGTAAATGAGGCTTAACCTATGCTAGGTCAATGAGCAAATGCTCAATTGTCGTTATTCTGCGCACAATATTGACCATGAGATCCCGTATGACCACTCCCAATCAAGACATTTCTATCGAAAATACTGACTTATTAACTGAAATTTCAGTGGCTTATTACCAAGATGGTGCAACTCAAGAAGAGATCTCGAAAAAGTTTTCTCTTTCACGAGCCAAAGTAGGGCGAATGCTTAAACAGGCACGCGATGAAGGGATTGTCGAAATTACGGTGAAATATCACCCTGTTTTTAGTGCCAAAATTGAGCAGCGACTGATTGAACGCTTTGGTGTAAAACGTGCGCTGGTTGCACTTGACCAACCTAGCGAAGAGTTGCAGCGCCAACAAGTGGCGGGGTTGGTTTCCAATTACCTGACCAGTACGCTAAAAAACGGCATGGTTGTGACCGTTGGTCAAGGCCGAAATGTATCGGCCGTGGCGCATCATATTGGCGTTATCACACCGCGAGAGTGTAAGTTTGTCTGTAGTATTGGTGGCATTCACCCAAGAGGTGGGATGTTTAATGCGGATCATATCTGTCGGCAACTGGCCAAAAAATACGGTGGAAGCTCTGAAACGCTTTATGCGCCTGCCTATGCTGAAAATCGCGAACAAAAATTAGCATTTATGCAAAATGCAACCGTCAAACAAACCTTAGATTTAGCACGTAAGGCAGACATTGCGTTAGTGGGTATTGGGGATATGAGTGAAAACAGCTACATGGTCGATCTCGGTTGGTTTACCGCCGATGAAGTGGTGCAGTCGCGTTTACAGCAAGGTGTGGTGGGGGATTTCGCTGGTTATGATTTTTTTGATATCCACGGTAAAGCTGCCAATACGGTGATGAGCGATCGTGTTATTGGGTTAGGGATTGACGAATTTCGACCGATTGCCGAGGTGATCGCTATCGCGGCTGAAAACAGCAAACCTTTAGCGCTGCTTGGGGCGCTACGCACCGGTGCAATTGATGTGATTGCCACCAGCGTAAGCAACGCGTTAACGGTATTGAATTTAGATGAGCAGATACAAACCGTCATTGGTTAGTGGATTCAGGTTAGTGAATTTAGGCTCATAAATTAATCTGCAATAACTGTAACGTGATTTTAAGATCTGAGTTTGGCTCGCATTGGCTGATTATTTTTAAACTTAAAATATATTTCTCTGCTGTATTGACGCAAACCCAAGGAGAAACTTATGAACAAGTTGATGATCGCCCTTCTCGTTGTTGCGTCATTTAACGCCACCGCAGAGACAACCAAACCCGTCGTGGCGGGCTACTTTACTGATTGGCAATATGAAAATGAGCAAAACCCCTACACAGTTAAAGATATTCCAGCAGAGAACTTGACTCATGTTATTTACGCCTTTTTGAGTATGTGTGGCCCCCATTCTGGAGCCAGTGAAACCGTACAAAAGCAAATCGCTAAGCAATGTGAAGGAAAAGCACCATTTAGTGCGATTGTTGTTGATACTAAATCCGCACTAGAGAAAGAGTTTGGTGCAGTCGATGTACCAGTTCCTTACAAAGGTCACTTCGCTCAACTTGCGCAAATGAAGAAAGACTATCCGACGCTTAAGATTCTGCCTTCATTTGGCGGCTGGACAATGTCTGAACCGTTCCACGCAATGATAAAAGATCCTGCTACGATCAAGCATTTTTCCAAAACAGCGGTTGAACTTATAGAGCAGTACGCCTTCTTTGACGGCATCGATATCGATTGGGAATATCCGGGTGGTGGCGGTTTAACTACTTCGCCTTGGAATCCTGATACGAAATTAACCGACGAACAAAAAGAAGCAGAAAAACAGGCCTATACCGAGCTGATGAAAACATTACGTGCTGATTTGGATGCGTTGAGTAAAAAGACGGCTCGCCACTATGAACTTTCTACTGCTGTTGGGGTTGGAGCGAAAGCGGCTCAGATAGATTGGCCAGCCGTATCCCCTTATTTAACCAATATGTTTGCGATGACTTATGATTTTCTGGGTGGTTGGGGAACGCAAACGGGCCATTTAACCAATTTACATGCGACGGATCGCAGTTGGTGGGGAATGGGAGCCGATGTGTTTATCAATCAAATGATCGAATTGGGTATACCAAGCGAGAAATTGGTTATCGGCGCGGCGTTTTATGGACGTGGTTGGCAAGGCACTCAAGATTATGAGGGTGGTTTGCCTACGGCTGATCTCGTGTCTGAGCAGGGAGCGCCGTTTGGGACCGGTGAAAATGGCTATTTCATGTTCTGGGATTTGATGAAAAATTATCGCGCGGCACAAGGGTATCAATATGGTTACGATCAAGAATCGCAAGCACCATATTTATGGAATGCAGAAAAGAAAGTATTTATCTCGTATGAAGATGAACGTTCAGTGCGCGCCAAAGCCAAATGGGCAAAATCAGCGAAGCTAGGGGGAATTTTTACATGGGAACTTTCAGGTGATCCTTCAAATGAATTGATCAAAGCAATGGCTGATGAGTTGAAATAACACGCTTTGTAAAACATGATCAAATCCCCACAATGATGGGGATTTGATTCAGAGACTAAAGCTCAATAGGCAGCTCAGTGCGTTGCCCCCATTCTGTCCACGAACCATCGTAAACGCACAGTTTTTCGTAGCCGCAAATTTGCGCAGCCAGCAGCACAATACAGGCGGTTACGCCTGAGCCACAACTGAAAATGTATTGCTCTTTTCCAGCAGTCAGCGTTGCTTGCATAATAGGTTGTAGATCTTGCGGTGATTTAAGCTTATGCCCATTCATCAACTCTGTAAAAGGTAAGCAAATAGAGTGAGGAATATGGCCGCTGCGCACGCCTTCTCTTGGTTCTTTTATTTGACCCAAAAAACGAGCTTGTGAACGGGCATCAACAGTTAAGCTCTCTGGGTTCTCTATTTGTGCAAGCACATAGTCTGCGTTCACAAAATAGCGAGGATCGAGCGTGCCATGGAAGTTTCCGTGTTTAAAGGCATGTGTGTACTCTTTTACAACGGGTAAACCTTGGCGTTTCCATTCTGTTAATCCACCATCAAGAACGTATACCGACGCATGTCCCATTGCTTTGAGCATCCACCATGCTCTCGGTGATGCAAACGTTCCGCTATTGTCATAGACAACGACGATCGAATCGTGGTTTAAACCGATCGATTGTGCTAATTGGTTAAAGCGCTCTTCACTAGGCATCATATGAGGTAGTGGCGATTGTAGGTCACAAAATTCACCATCATAATCAAAGCGGCGAGCGCCGGGAATGCTATGCAGAGTATCTTTCTCAGTTTCACTGGGAATTTGGAATTCAATACTGCAATCAAGAACAACGGTGCGCGGGTCGCCTAACTTTTGTGCTAGCCATTGGGGGGAGACGAGTGGTGACATGAGTTTAACTCTCCTATTGTGTGGGCTGACGCGGTGGACGAACGAGAAAGACAGTATTGAGTCTTTGTCTTTCATTTACTGGCAAGTCTGGCAGTGAGCGAGTTTGCTTAAGTTCATTTCTCTCCACGTCATTGAAAGGGCGTCCAACATCAAAATTTTGCCTTGTTTTACCTGACCATATTGGGCGATCACTTTGATCGCTTCCATCGCTTGTACCGCGCCAATAATCCCGACGACAGGGGCCATTACGCCCGCTTCGACGCAAGTGAGTACGTTACTACCAAAAAGAGCGCTTAAACATTGGTAACAGGGCTCGTCTGGGTGCTGATACATAAACACGCTGACTTGCCCTTCCATGCGAATCGCAGCACCAGATACCAGTGGTGTTTTAGTTTGAAAGCAGAGTTTATTCAATTGGTTACGAGTATCAAGGTTATCTGATGCATCCAGCACCAAAGAATGCTGTTCAATTAATGCTTTCAATTGTGCATCTTCAAGGCGTTGATCAACGGTATTTACCGTTAAATACGGGTTAAGCATACGCAGTGACTCTGCCGCTGAGTCCACTTTTTTACGTCCAATATCGGCATCGCTGTGCAGCACTTGGCGCTGTAAATTAGAGAGCTCAACCACATCATCATCGATGAGCGTGAGTGAACCAACACCTGCCGTGGCAAGGTATTGGCTTGCAGCGCAGCCCAATCCTCCTGCGCCAAGAATTAAAATAGAGCTTTGTTTAAGTGCTTCTTGTCCTTCAAAATCAAACTGTTTGAGAATGATTTGTCGGTTGTAACGAAGTAGCTCCTGATCAGATAGGATCTCCATAGTGATCCTTAGTACAAGCTGGGATTAAAAAGTTGGATATTGACGGTTTCGCCCACTTCCACTCGGCCACGATCTTGTTCTAACACCACAAAACAGTTGGCGAGACTCATCGAACGAAATGCCCCCGAACTTTGGTTTCCGGTAGTTTCAACAACAAACTGGCCATTTTCAATTGTGTAAATACCGCGTTGGTAGTCAGTACGGCCCGGTGATTTTTTAAAGGCATTTTTAGTGATGGCTGGAATGGACTCCGGTGCTTTCCACTGAGTGTGTCCAGCCAATTTAGCCAGCATAGGTTGCACCAAGACGTATAGGGTTAATACGGCTGAAACGGGGTTGCCAGGTAAGCCACAGAACCAAGCATGATCTAATGTTCCAAATGCAAACGGTTTGCCCGGTTTTATTGCCAGTTTCCAAAAACCGATTTCTCCGAGTTCTTGCAAAATATCTTTGGTATAGTCAGCTTCGCCTACACTTACGCCGCCAGAAGTAATAACCACATCGGCCAAATGTTGAGCTTTATCAAAGGTAGCTTTTAAAGTGGCAGGGCAATCAGCAATGATCCCAAGATCAATCGCTTCACAACCAAAATTCTCAATTAATGGTTTAATGCCATAACGATTGCTATCATAGATTTGCCCCTCAGCAAGAGGTTCACCGAGTGGTTTTAGCTCATCTCCAGTTGAGAAAAAGGCCACTTTGGGTTTACGAAAAACGGTCACATGGCTGATGCCGAGTGTAGCTATCATTGGGATATCACGCGAAGTCAAGCGAGCCCCTTTATGTAGTACTACATCGCCTTGTTTGATGTCATCACCAGTGGGGCGAATATTTTGCTGAGGCTTCGCATTCGGCTGTAGAAAGCAGATACCATTTTCGTTTTCGGTCGTTTGCTCTTGCATGATCACCGCGTCGCAACCAGCTGGAATTTTCGCGCCAGTCATAATTCGCACGCAACTGTTGGCTGGCCACGGCCCTTCAAATGGAAGACCGGCAAAAGATTTACCAGCCAGCGGCAGGGTGGTTGACTGTTGCAGATCAGCTAATCGAATAGCGTATCCATCCATCGCTGAGTTATCGAAAGGCGGCACAAAAATGGGTGAGAGTAACTCTTCGGCCAACACATAGCCTAATGCGTCGGCTAGCGGTAGTTTCAGCGTCGTTTGGATGGGTTTGATATTCGCTAGCATTGTCTCTAACGCTTGTTCGATAGGCATTAAGCCCGGTGAATCACAACAGCCCATGATCGGTTCCTATAGCTTTTTTCTTTGCGAGGACTTTATCATACATTGCTTACAGGCAATAATGACCATCCTTAAAATATGGATGTAATTATTCAAAATTCCGAGTATCCTTGTCTGCCATCCGAAAGGGGTAAAAAGTAAGAGGAATCGGAATGCTAGGTCTTAGCGAATCAGCAAAGTTGGTCAAAGATGCGCTAGAGAGCCGAGGTTTGGAAACGCCTATGCGTCCAAATGAGGTTACTCGTGAAGAAAAGAAAGAAAAAATCGAACACCATATGCGTGAGATCCTCACACTACTCGGTCTTGACCTGACCGACGACAGTTTAGAAGAGACGCCCCATCGAATTGCGAAAATGTATGTGGATGAAGTGTTTTCTGGCCTCGATTATCAAAACTTCCCCAAAATTACTGTGATCGAAAACAAGATGAACGTCAGTGAAATGGTGCGCGTAAAAGAGATTACCGTGACCAGCACCTGTGAGCATCATCTAGTGACTATCGATGGTAAAGCCGCGGTGGCGTATATCCCAAGAGGCAAGATAATTGGTCTTTCTAAGATTAACCGTATTGTACGTTTTTTTGCTCAGCGCCCCCAAGTTCAAGAGCGAATGACACAGCAGATTCTGGTGGCTTTGCAAACCTTACTCGGTTCAGACGATGTCGCAGTCACCATTGATGCCACTCATTACTGCGTTAAATCACGTGGTGTTATGGATGCGACCAGTGAAACGACCACCACAGCATTAGGCGGTATTTTTAAATCTAACCCTGCCACCCGCGCCGAATTTTTCCATGGTTTACATTAATCGAATCTCAGTTGAGTCCATCGATTAACGTTGATCAACTAAAAAAGCCCTCGCAAGTGAAGCCGAGGGCTTTTTCGTTTTACCACGCACGCCTTATTGAAACAGAACCAAGTACTCGCCATAGCCCTCAGCTTGCATCGCCTCTTTTGGTACAAATCGCATCGCGGCGGAGTTCATGCAGTAGCGTAAGCCGGTTGGTGCTGGTCCATCCTCAAAGACATGACCTAGGTGAGAATCTGCAAAACGGCTGCGCACTTCGGTTCTGGTATAAAAAAGCCGAGAATCGCTTTTGGTCGCAATATACGCTTCATTAATTGGCCGAGTAAAACTGGGCCAGCCTGTACCAGAACGGTATTTGTCGGTAGAAGAGAATAATGGCTCTCCGCTGACTACATCGACATAAATACCATCGGCTTTGTTATCCCAATACTCATTGTTAAATGCGCGTTCAGTACCTTCTTCTTGCGTCACGTAATATTGCAAATCAGTCAATTTGGCGCGTATTTCTTTATTCGAAGGTTTATTGTATGCCTTAACGTTGTTTTGCATTTTTTGCGCTTCGATCAATTGACGTAAGGTTTTTGGGTGCTCATTACGATCTTTGCCGAAGATGGTATCAAGATATTGGTCACGTCCGGAAGCATGACGATAGTAGGTGTAACGTACTTTGCTCTTTTTATAAAAATCTTGGTGGTACTCTTCAGCAGGCCAAAATTGGCTGTATTGAATCAGCTCTGTTTTGAGCGGCTTTTTGAAGATCCCTAGCGCATCGATTTCTTGCATAAAACGCTGCGCGGTCTGCTTCTGTTCACTGTTGTGATAAAAAATGGCAGGCCGATACTGTGGGCCTCTATCAACAAACGAGCCTTGATCATCTGTCGGATCAATGTGGCGGAAAAAATGATCCAATACATTTTCGTAGCTGACAACTTGCGGATCAAAGGTCACTTGAATCACTTCAATGTGGCCCGATTTTCCTGATGAGACTTGTTTATAGGTAGGGTTTTCAAGGCTGCCACCCGCATAACCAGAGACAACGCTAATGACACCGTTGAGTTTTTCAAGATCAGATTCTGTACACCAAAAACAGCCCCCAGCTAATGTCGCGATTTGCTGATTACCAATGCTGGGCATGGTTTTAGGCTGAGTTTCTGCTTGGCTAAATAGCGAAAACAGAATAGGCACAATAAGCGCTATTGAGAATATAAAGGGAGTAAAACGTTTCATAACCGACCTTACTTATTTTTATTGATACTGGTAAAGAACGGTGAAAAGCGCAAAAAATTACAGAGAAAGAAAACAAATAGCGTGAAGAAAGCCTTTCTGAGCCCGAAGATTTGCGCTCAGAAAGGTTAATTTCGAACAATAATATCAGGTTAGGCCGATAATATTTCCTTTAGAATCAATGTCTAAATACATGAAGGCGGGTTTTTCAGGAAGGCCCGGCATGGTCATCACGTTGCCGCATAGCGCATAGATAAAGCCAGCACCCGCACAGAGCTTTAATTCGCGGATCGGTATATCAAAACCTTTTGGTGCGCCTTTAATCGCAGCGTTGGTTGAAATTGAAAGCGGCGTCTTCGCCAAACAGACAGCAAGCTTCCCGTAACCTTGCTCTTGCATGTTGTGCATTTGACGTCGTGCTTTATCAGTAAAAGTGACGCTTGCCGCGCCATAGCCCTTTTTCGCTACGGCGTTGATCTTATCTTCGATCGTCTGCTGTGCTTGGTATAACGGTGTGAACGTACTCACTTTTTCACACTGCTTAATGACTTTGGAAGCAAGCTCAGTCGTCCCTTCGCCTCCAAGAGCAAAACCTTCACTCAGTGCAACCTCTACCTGGTAGGGTAGTGCGTGAATCATCATTGCGAGCTGCTCAAGCTCTTCTTGGCTGTCTTGTGGAAAGCGGTTAATGGCAACCACGGCGGGTATTCCATACTTACTCACATTTTCAATATGCCATTTGAGATTTTCAAAACCGGACACCAACGCGGCATGGTCTGGCTGAAATAGAGTGTCGGGAACTGGCTGCCCGGGACGCAATTCATACAGACCAGAGTTCGCTTTTAAGCCGCGAAGTGTGGTGACGATAACGGCGCAATCTGGCGCTTTCCCAGATGTCGCTGCTTTAATATTGCACGCCTTTTCAAATCCCATATCAGAGCCAAAGCCGCCTTCTGTTACAGTAAATTCGGCTAACCTTGTGGCGATGTCATCGGCGATAATAGAAGAGTTACCGTGCGCGATATTGGCAAAAGGCCCGGCGTGAATCAGTGTCGGTACGCCTTCTAACGTTTGCATTAATGTAGGTTCAATCGCCTCTTTCATACTGACAGCCATCGCCCCAGCGACTTGCAAATCTTCAGTGGTAATCGGTGTACCATGGTGGCTATAGGCGACGACAATCCGCCCAATCCGTTGACGCAGATCGTTTAAGTTTTTGGCTAATGCAAGAATCGCCATCAGCTCAGAAGCCGCTGAAATATCAAAACCATCTTCACGCTCAAAGCCATTGATTGATTTATCCGTTTCATTTCGGCCAACGGTAACCATGCGCAATGCGCGATCGTTGTGATCCATCACTCGCTTCCAAACCACATTATTCGGGTCGATACGCAGTGCTTTCATTGCGGTGCGTTGCTCGAAATCGTCATAACCAAGGCGCTGTTCGTGATAGATCCGGGCATCTATCGCCGCTGCCGCTAGGTTATGCGCGGCTGTGACGGCGTGGATATCGCCAGTGAGATGCAAATTGAGCTCTTCCATTGGTGCCACTTGTGAATAACCGCCGCCAGCGGCTCCGCCCTTAACACCAAAGATTGGTCCCATTGAGGGTTGACGAATACATGCCATCACCGAATGACCCAATTTTGCCATTCCTTGTGATAGGCCGATGGTCGTGACGGTTTTTCCTTCCCCTAATGGCGTTGGAGTAATGGCAGTCACAAGGATTAACTTTCCAACCGTTTGTGTTTGCAAACGTTCAAGGCAACTTAATGAAATTTTCGCCTTAAAGCGGCCTTGGCTGTGGAATTCGCTGGCGGTGAATCCTGCTTTGTTAGCGATAGCCTCTATGGAGGTTAATGAAGTGGCGCGGCAAATTTCAATATCAGGCAGCATAAAACCCTCATTATTTAGTATTGTACGGGTTGGGAAAACGTTTGCGTCGCGATAATAACGTCAAAAAATGGGTTGTAAAGTTATTTAATGAGTGGATTATAAACTAATGTCTGAGCTTTTAGCTCGATTCTTCGTTCTCTTTTGTGTCATTGTCGTTGGGCTCTTTATGATGATCATCTTCAAGTTGATCACTATCTTGTTGATCATAATGCTTGACGACAAAGGGGGTTAACATAACGGAAGAGGGAAGAAAACGTTTCATATGGATTTCCTTGTTTGTTAGTAACTGAACATATGGTATTGAAACTCGACTTACACTGCTTTAGCTCTGACGGCCTTTACTCTATAATGCGGCGTTTTTACTAGGCCAACCTTACCTCACTGCGGATATTTTATGATTTCAAAAAACCAACTGAAACTACTTCGTGCTTTAGGCCAAAAGAAACAGCGCAAGGCTCATGGCCTGTTTTTAGTGCAAGGCGAAAAGAACGTGTTGGAATTGATTAACAGCCAACTGACGGTAAAGCAGGTTTTTGCCACTGCGGAGTTTATCGCACAAAACCGCGTTGAGCTTAGTGTTTTTGAATGCATTGAGGCCACATTAGATGACTTAACCAAAGCCAGCACTTTGGTGAGCAATAATGCGGCAATCGCCGTCGTTGAGATCCCCGAAGTGACGGTGCCTGAAGCGAAAGGATTGATGATCGCTCTCGATGGTGTTTCTGACCCCGGTAATTTAGGGACGATTATCCGTGTCGCTGATTGGTATGGCATTAAATACATTGTCGCTAGCCATGATTGCGCCGATCCATACAATCCGAAGACCATCAGTGCCACCATGGGCAGCTTTGGGCGTGTTACGGTGAGCCAAGTGGATTTGGGTGCTTATTTACAGAGTTCAAATCTACCTGTTTATGGGGCTTTTTTAGAAGGTGAGAGCGTACATCATACGAAATTTGCAGCAGAAGGGATTTTATTGATGGGCAGTGAATCACATGGTATTCGTGCCGAAGCGGCTCAATATGTTACCGACAAAATCACCATTCCCGCCTTCGGGGGAGCTGAGTCACTTAACGTAGCAATGGCTACGGGTATTATTTTGGATAACCTGCGCCGCCAACATCACTAGATCAAACCAAGATCACTCGATCAATAAGTAAAGCTTAAAAGTTGTTGCTTTGGATTGTCGTCAAAAAGCGTGATAACGGATGCCGTGTTTGCGCTTTTTTTATAACGCTAGTTATAAGAAGAAAAGACTACTTCTCTAACATCCCCAGTTTGTTTGGCACGCCATTCCATTTTTCAGCATCATCCATGGCTGGTTTGACTTCGGTTTGCACCGGCCATATATCGGCAAGCTCAGCATTGAGTTCGATGTAAATCTTCTGATCTTCTGGGAGTTCATCTTCTTGAAAGATAGCTTGAGCTGCACATTCAGGAACACATAAACCGCAATCAATGCATTCAATGGGGTTGATCACCATAAAATTGGGGCCTTCGTGAAAGGCATCTGCAGGGCATACCGCGACACAGTCAGTAAATTTACATTGGATGCAATTATCCGTTACGACAAACGCCATGATGATCAGCTCTTAGTTAGTCAAAAATGAAGAATGGGGATAATACGCATCCCAAGTTAAATTTCAACATCCAACGCTATGAATATCTAGCGTAACGTGTGATGAATTCGGGATTTAGTATGACAGATAACGCCATTTCCCGTAAAATGCGCGCCATTGTGAGCGGGCCGCTTGCGGCTTTGGCTAAGACACCGACTAAAACGAGACACCGACATGATACGTTTAACCGAAATTAAACTTCCTTTGGACCACGAGGAAGGGGCAATTTTTGCTGCTATTACTGAAAAACTTGGTATTGCTGATGAACAAGTTCTTTCATTCAATATGTTTAAACGTGGCTACGATGCTCGTAAGAAAACGAAAATCATGCTGATTTACACGCTAGATGTGAGCGTGGAGAATGAAACAGAGTTGCTTGCTCAGTTTGCTGACGATCCGCATGTGAAAGTGACGCCGGATATGGAGTACAAATTCGTTGCTCAAGCGCCAGCGAATCTTACTGAGCGCCCAGTGGTGATAGGCTTTGGCCCTTGTGGTCTATTCGCAGGACTGATTCTTGCTCAAATGGGGTTTAACCCAATCATTGTCGAGCGTGGTAAAGAAGTGCGCGAACGCACCAAAGATACCTTTGGTTTTTGGCGTAAACGTACATTGAATACTGAATCTAACGTGCAGTTTGGCGAAGGTGGAGCGGGAACTTTTTCTGATGGAAAACTCTATAGCCAAGTTAAAGATCCTAACTTCTATGGTCGTAAGGTCACTACAGAATTTGTCGCTGCGGGCGCACCTGCCGAAATCATGTACGTGAGCAAACCGCACATTGGTACGTTCAAATTGGTGACCATGATTGAAAAAATGCGTGCCAAAATTATCGAATTAGGCGGTGAAATTCGTTTTAGTACTCGTGTTGATGACATTCACATCGAAGAAGGGCAAATTACTGGGCTTACGTTGTCAAATGGTGAAGAAATTAAAACGCGTCATGTTGTCCTTGCGGTCGGTCATAGCGCACGTGATACCTTTGAAATGCTGCATGAACGTGGCGTTTATATGGAAGCCAAACCCTTTTCAGTAGGGTTCCGTATTGAACATAAACAATCAATGATTGATGAAGCGCGTTTTGGTGCGAATGCGGGGAACCCCATTCTTGGTGCGGCGGACTACAAATTGGTTCACCACTGTAAGAATGGCCGTACCGTTTATAGCTTCTGCATGTGCCCCGGTGGCACGGTAGTGGCGGCTACTTCTGAAGAGGGGCGCGTTGTGACCAATGGCATGAGCCAATATTCTCGCGCAGAACGTAATGCTAACAGTGCGATTGTAGTGGGTATTGATCCTGAACGTGATTATCCCGGTGATCCGCTAGCGGGCGTGCGCTTCCAACGTGAGCTTGAATCAAGAGCTTATCAACTTGGCGGCGAAAACTACGATGCGCCAGCACAAAAAATTGGTGACTTTTTACAAGGTCGTGATCCGAGTGCGTTAGGTGATGTCGAACCCTCTTTTACACCCGGCATCAAGTTGACAGATATTTCAAAAGCGTTGCCTGATTTTGCTATTGAAGCCATTCGTGAAGCGATCCCAGCGTTTGATAAGCAGATCAAAGGATTTGCCTCTGAGGATGGTTTGTTAACTGGAGTAGAAACTCGCACGTCATCACCCATTTGCATTAAACGGGGTAAAGATTTCCAAAGCATCAACCTGAAAGGCTTTTATCCGGCAGGTGAAGGTGCAGGTTATGCGGGCGGGATTTTATCAGCAGGCATTGATGGTATTAAAGCGGCCGAAGCATTGGCGCTTTCTATGGTTAACGAAGCTGAAAAAGCATCATAATTTGCAATATTAAGCATAAGAAAAGGCTCATTGGAGCCTTTTTTATTACAGGGACGATTAGATTCGTTATCACATTGAATTTTAAAAGTTTCTTCTGATAGAGATTATCATTTAACTAAAAACAATCTAAACTAGCCCGAACATTATGAGGAGAGATCATGAAGTACGACTGGATTTTATTTGACGCTGACGAGACCTTGTTTCATTTTGATGCTTTCAAAGGTATGCAGCTGATGTTTGAGCGCAAAGGAGTGTTGTTTACTGAACAAGATTTTGCGCAGTACCAAGAAGTTAATAAACCACTGTGGGTCGATTACCAAAATGGTGATATCACGGCGGCGCAGTTGAAGCATACTCGTTTTGCAGAGTGGGCAGAAAAGCTCGCGACGACAACCACGGAATTAAACAGCGCATTTCTTGAAGCCATGGCTGATATTTGCACTCCACTACCAGGAGCAAAAGAGTTATTGGATGCCCTTACAGGTCGAGCGAAACTTGGCATCATTACTAATGGTTTTACCGAACTTCAAGCGATTCGTTTGCAAAGAACGGGGATGAGTGAATACTTTGACCACGTGATTATTTCAGAAGAGGTTGGTGTAGCGAAACCCGATCACGGGATTTTTGCCTACGCGTTAGACAAAATGGGCAACCCTGCTAAAAATCGTGTATTGATGGTAGGAGATAACCCGCATTCCGATATTCTAGGTGGCTTGAATTTTGGTATTGAGACCTGTTGGCTAAACTCTACTGGCGCAAGTGCTGTTGAGGGTATTGAGCCACACTACCATGTGCGTTCATTGCACGAGCTTAAAGATATTTTGGTCGCATAATTATTTACAATGGTGTGGTTTGGGGTGTGGAGTGATGATATCGAGCTCCACACCAACAAATCGATTCGTTAGCGGTTGAATTCACCGTCACGCTCAGGTTGATAAACTACATCAAGAATCTCAATCACTCTTTCTCTACCACCTGGCATTGGCCAACTGAGCTGTTGACCAACAGCTAGGCCCAACAATGCACTGCCTACTGGGGCAAAAACAGAGATATCTTGACTGCTTTTCACTTCATGTGGGTACACAAGATTTTTTTCGATCACTTCATCACTGTCGATAAACTTGAAGCGTACGGTCGAATTCATGCTCACCACATTATTTGGCATCTCTTGTGGGGCGACAATGGTGGCTCTATCCAACTCAGCCTCGAGCTTTTCTAACTCTGGCGTTAGTTTAGGCATGCCATCCAGTAATGCGGATATTCTGTCCATATCAAGGCTTGAAACTAAGACAGGTGCTAAGTTTGACATTTTTAATACTCCAAAAAGAAATACCGCCCAAAAGCTAGGCGGTATAAAAATTAACGTCAATGTTATTGCGATTCAGGCTATGACATTAATCTTGTTCGACATAGAATGCAAATAATACGGTATCAGTTTGTTATGAATTTGGCATGCACGTATTTAGGCTGGGAGTGGATGTTGTGCAGTACGTAAAAATTAAAGATGTGATTGTTGAACAAATCGATGCTGGCATGCTTGCCCCTCGTCAAAAATTACCTTCTGAACGAAAACTTGCAGAGTCGTTTAATACCACACGCGTTACCCTGCGTGAGGCTTTGTCTCTGTTGGAAGCGGATGGCAAGATCTACCGAGAAGATCGGCGAGGTTGGTTTATTTCTCCCGAGCCGATACGTTACGACCCAACCCAAACTCTGAATTTTACCAACATGGCTTTAGCACAAAACCGAGTACCAAAAACGGAACTGATGATGGCAAAAGCGCTATTAGCCAATAAACAAGCATCGCTCTTATTGGGATTAAAGCCATTTTCGGATGTTTACCAAATTGATCGTGTGCGTTATTTAGAAGATCGCCCCGTGGTCTATGTGACGAATTACGTGCGCCCTGAATTGTTTCCCAACTTGCTGACTTTCGATTTGTCTCAATCACTGACGGATATTTATCGCGACCATTTTGCCGTGGAGTATCAAACAGTCCGTTATCGAATTACCACTAGCTCTTTGCTTGGTCATATGGCGCAAGCGCTACGCGCTACATCAGGCACTCCGGCGATGGTCGTTGAGCGCATTAATTATAATCAACAGGGTGAACTGATCGATTGTGGCATCGAATACTGGCGACATGACGCGATTTGTATTGAGTCGTTAGCCAAGCTCACTGTGGCCCGCTGAGGCTTGGTCCATTAAAACTAGGTCCGTTAAAGCTAGGTCTGTTAAAGCTATGTTCGTTGAAAATTGAGCGTATTCAATGAAAAAGGCGACCTCTATTAAGTCACCTTTTTACTGTGTTATTGCTGTTTATGACTGAGTTTGTGCATCCGTTTGTTTGAGCTGTTTATGCCCATCTTCACTGACGCCACGTTTCCAGTAGCTGCTGATATAAATATAGTCTTTGGCTATCTCTTTTTCATTGCGAAAATACTCTCTTAGCGCGCGCATGGTATCAAATTCACACGCACACCATACCGAGCCATTCTCACCCAGCCAATTTTTCTCGATAACCGAAGTCGCCAAATTGGTGCTGCTGTCTTTCACTACCCAAGAGATCTCTATGTTCTCCGGAGCCTGTAGTGCCTGTTTGTCATCCACATGCTCAATTTCAATTACTGCATAACCTTTTGCATCACGCGGTAAGCGTTTTAATTGAGCTGCAAGGGCAGGGATCGCGGTCATGTCAGCGGCTAAGAAAAACCATTTCCCATTGGGATTCAACCCTTGAGCTTTACCTGGGCCAGCGATTGAAATCGTATCGCCAATGGCCGTATGCATCGCCCATCTGACTGCAAATCCGCACTGCTTATCTTCCGCTTCGTGCCGTACAAAATCGATTTCAATGCGATTGTTGGTCGTATCAAAGCTTCGAATGGTATAAGTGCGCATTATTGGGCGCTGATCAGGGGTTAACCGTGACAAATCAGTGCCACCATCTTCACTAAACAACAGCTTGATATAATCGCCTTCGTTTTCAAGTGTAAAATGCTCAATTGAGTCACCCTGTAACGTAATGCGTTGCAGGGAAGGCGAAATCTGCTGGCTATCCGCAACCGTGAGTGGATAGAAAGAGCGTTTAGGTTCTGTTTCTTTTTTCATTATTCTCTAGATTACCGTTTTGTCTTTTGTAGGTATAACCTTAAAC
>NZ_CAWNIB010000289.1:0-16152 GCF_963874405.1 Vibrio sp. V08_P9A1T1 | reverse complement strand
CAGCTTGGATTGTATTGATCGTAAACGGACTACTGCTTGTGAGAGGATGCAATGAAACTGATCAACGCGATAATTAAACCATTTAAGTTAGACGATGTGCGTGAAGCTTTGGCCGATGTCGGCATCGAAGGGATGACGGTTTCCGAAGTGAAAGGCTTTGGTCGCCAAAAAGGGCACACCGAGCTCTACCGAGGCGCGGAATATCAAGTCGATTTTCTGCCTAAAGTGAAATTAGAAATAGCGACACAAGCTGAAAATGTCGATCGCGTGATAGAGGCGATTATCAAAGCGGCGCACACCGGAAAAATTGGTGACGGAAAAATTTTTGTGTATGACCTCAGCCAAGCTGTGCGTATTCGTACTGGCGAAATGGACAGTGAAGCACTGTAAAGATTCAAAGGATTGGAGATAACCATTATGGAATTAGCAGCAACGGTAACAGAGCTACGTTACGCACTCGATACGTTTTTTTTCTTGATTTCGGGTGCGTTGGTGATGTGGATGGCGGCTGGCTTTGCCATGCTAGAGGCGGGTTTAGTCCGTTCTAAAAACACCACTGAAATTTTAACCAAAAACTTTTGTTTGTACGCGATTGCCTGTACCACGTATTTAGTGGTTGGTTACAACATTATGTATGTTGATAACGCAGAAGCAGGCTGGCTGCCTTCATTCGGCTCCTTGATGGGTAGCCAAGCAGAAGGCGCGGATCACTCCCTTGAATCAGACTTTTTCTTCCAAGTGGTGTTTGTTGCAACCGCGATGTCGGTGGTTTCTGGCGCTGTCGCTGAGCGAATGAAATTGTGGTCGTTCCTTATTTTTTCCGTCATTTTGACCGCATTTATTTACCCAATGGAAGGCTATTGGACTTGGGGCGGTGGCTTTCTTTCTGCTGCCGGTTTCAGTGATTTTGCCGGCTCTGGTATTGTTCACTTAGCGGGTGCATCGGCGGCGCTAGCTGGGGTCATCTTGTTGGGAGCACGTAAAGGTAAATACGGTAAAAATGGTGAAATTTACCCTATTCCGGGCTCCAACATGCCACTTGCGACTTTGGGTACATTTATCCTGTGGTTTGGCTGGTTTGGTTTTAACGGTGGTTCACAACTAATGCTGTCTGATTTTGAAAATGCGACAGCGGTTGGTCAGATTTTCCTCAACACCAATGCCGCTGCAGCAGCGGGTTCTATCGCGGCTTTATTAGTGTGTAAAACCACTTGGGGTAAAGCGGATCTAACCATGGTGCTTAACGGTGCGTTGGCCGGGTTAGTGGCCATTACCGCTGATCCTCTCTCTCCATCACCATTGTATGCGGTAGCGATTGGTGCTGTAGCGGGTGTGTTAGTGGTGTTTAGCATTATTGCCCTTGATAAAGTGAAAATTGACGATCCTGTGGGCGCAATTTCGGTACATGGCGTATGTGGTTTGTTCGGTTTAATGGTTGTGCCAATCAGCAATACTGATGCGACTTTTGGCGCTCAACTACTTGGAGCCGCAGTAATTTTCGCTTGGGTATTTGGTGCAAGTCTTGTGGTTTGGGGCATTCTGAAGGCAACGATAGGCATTCGAGTTTCGGAAGAAGAAGAATTAGAAGGGATGGATATGCACGACTGTGGGGTGGGGGCCTACCCAGAATTCGTGACAATAAAGTAATATTTCCTTACAGATAACCTACCTAAAAACCTGCCGATTAAGGCAGGTTTTTTTATAGATTGAATTGTTTTTCAATCTATCATCAATATAATAACGAAACTGATAAACATTATCATTACCAATTTTAAAGGGAACTAGAAATGAAGAAACTGCTTACTCTGTCTGCGATGGCATGTAGTGTGATGGCTCCGAGCGCGATGGCGGCAGAGGAGGTCAACGTTTACTCATACCGCCAACCATTTTTGATTGAGCCGATGTTTAAAGAGTTCACTCAACAAACGGGCATTAAAGTGAATGTGAAGTTTGCGAAAGAAGGGATTGCTGAGAAATTGGTACAAGAGGGTGAGTACAGCCCTGCTGACGTGATTTTAACCTCAGAATTTAGCCGTCTTTTTGAGTTATCTGAAAAAGGTTTAGTCCAAGCGGTGGATAACAAAACCATTGAAACTAACATTCCTGCCCAATATCGCGATAGCGCAGATGAGTGGTTTGCACTAACAATACGTACCCGTAGCGTCTACTCATCACGCGATCGCGTAGGCAAGCTGGGTGATGACTTCAACTACGCTGACCTCGCGAAGCCTGAATTTAAAGGCAAAATCTGTACTCGTAGTGGTAAGCACCCTTACAACGTGGCGCTGGTTGCATCCATGATTGCAGAGCAAGGCGAAGCGAGCACTAAAGTTTGGCTTGAAGGTGTCAAAGCAAATTTAGCACGTAAGCCTCAAGGTAATGATCGTGACCAAGTTAAAGCGATTAAAGAAGGTTTGTGTGATGTCTCATTGGGTAATAGCTATTATTTAGGGAAAATGTTAGCTGATGAGAAGCAAAAATCATGGGCTGAAGCCGTCTACATCAACTTCCCCGGCCAGAATGCGCAAGGCACGCATGTTAACGTGAGTGGTATGGCGATGGCGAAGTACGCGCCTAACAAAGAAAACGCAGTTAAGCTGATGGAGTTTTTGACCAGCGATAAAGCACAGCACATGTACGCTGACGTCAACTTTGAATACCCAGTAAAAGCAGGTGTTGAGCGTTCTGCACTAGTCGCTTCATGGGGTGATTTTAAAGCGGATCCACTGCCGCTCGAAAAAATTGCCGACAATCATGCCGCGGCAATTAAGCTGCTTGATGAAGTGAAATTTGACCTTTAATCGGTTCTAGGGGTATAACAGTGCCCCTATTCTATTGAAGGGGCATGAGATGTATTTGCAAACGCATTTATGTGTCAGTAAGCCTTATTGTAATTAGGCAATGAAAGAAAAAAATACATTATGGAAAACCAGTAGTGCCAGTGTCACTGTGCTACTGGTTTTGCCGATCTTAGCCATCTTTATTACCGCTGCGGGACAAAGTGATGAGGTTTTTTCTCATCTCATGTCAACCGTGATGCCCACCTATACCTTTAATACCGTCGTATTAACGTTCAGTGTGATGGGGCTTTCTTTGCTATTTGGCATTCCCAGTGCTTGGTTAATGGCGATGTGTAAGCTGCCTACCGAACGCATTTTACAATGGGCTTTGGTGTTACCACTTGCGATGCCCGGCTACATTATTGGTTACATCTTTACCGGTTGGTTTGACTACGCAGGCCCAGTGCAAGTGTTACTTAGAGATCTTACGGGTTGGGGCGCAGGTGATTACTGGTTTCCCGACATTCGCAGTTTGGGCGGGGCAAGCATTGTGCTTGCGCTGGTGCTTTATCCATATGTTTACCTACTGTGCCGTGCAGCATTCATGGAACAGAACGTCTCCTTATTGCAATCCGCTCGTCTATTAAAATGCTCTCCGTGGCAGAGTTTTCGTCTGATTTCACTACCGCTTGCACGGCCCGCGATGGCGGTTGGCCTCTCCTTAGTGGCGATGGAAACGGTGGGAGATTTTGGTACGGTGAGTTACTTTGCCGTTAATACCCTAACGACTGCGGTGTATGACACTTGGCTCGGTTATTCTAATTTGAATGCGGCAGCGAAAATATCCGCCATCATGTTGGTGATTGTATTATTACTGCTGAGCGCAGAGCGCTATAGCCGTCGTAAACAGAAATTATTTCAAAGCCAATTTAACAGCCATGAAGATTTTCGCTATCAGTTGCAAGGGTGGAAAAAATGGGCCGCTTTGTGTTGGTGTTGGGGGCTAGTTGCGCTCGCGTTTCTTCTGCCTTTATTGCAGTTGGTCTCATTCGCTTATCACTATTTTGCGAAAAGTTGGACTTCGGAGTTCCAAGACTTTGCGATCAATAGCTTAACGGTTTCGTTGACGACAGCGCTGGTGGCGGTGTTGATTGCTTTGGTCGTGAATTTTTGCCATCGGTTGAACGCCAACGGGGTGACTTTAGCATTTATGCGCTTGTCTTCTATGGGGTATGCAGTTCCCGGAACCGTGCTAGCGATTGGTGTGATGGTTCCGGTGCTGTTTATGGATCATTGGGTCAATGATGTTGCTAAAGCGATGCAGTGGGGGCGACCGGGTCTTATCTTTTCTGGTTCGATGTTTGCTATTATTTTTGCTTTAGTGGTGCGTTTTTCGGCCGTGGCGATTGGTAGCATAGAAAGTAGCCTTAATAAAGTCTCACCTTCTTTGGATATGGCGGCTCGAACTATGGGTTATCGATCGAACGCTATGCTGTGGCGAGTTCATCTGCCATTGATCCGCCGTGGTACGCTTATCGCTGGGTTGTTGGTGTTTATTGAGTCAATGAAAGAGCTGAATGCCGCTTTGTTATTGCGTCCGTTCAATTTCGAAACCTTGGCGACCTATGTTTATAACTACGCATCGGATGAACAATTAGAAGTGGCTGCTTTGCCTGCGATACTCTTGGTCGCGGTTGGTTTAATTCCGCTTATCGTCGTTAACCGTTCACTGGAGCAAAATCACTGATGAGTTGTGCGCTGTCTATCCATGATTTGACTTGCAAATATGAAAACCAAACGGTTTTACAATCACTGTCGCTGGAAGTCAAACAGGGAGAAATCGTCTGTTTATTAGGAGCAAGTGGTTGTGGGAAAACGACCTTATTGAAAGCTATTGCGGGTTTGCTGCCGCTTAGCTCTGGGGTGATGAGCCTTAATTGTGTGACGATTGACGATGGTCAACATTGGTTGCCACCGGAAGCGCGAAACATAGGGATGATTTTCCAAGATTATGCGCTATTTCCTCACTTAACTGTTGCGGAAAATATCGCGTTTGGATTGCGTCAACTCTCTCAAACCGAGCGCAAAGCAAAAGTCGAAGAGATGTTGGCATTAGTGCATTTAGCGGAGCTGGGGGATCGTTATCCTCATCAACTATCAGGTGGGCAGCAGCAGCGAGTGGCGATTGCTCGCTCCTTGGCGTATAAACCGGATCTGCTACTGCTTGATGAGCCGTTTTCCAACATCGATACCCAAGTTCGCCATGAGTTGATCGGTGAAATTCGCAACATTTTTAAAAAGCAGGGTGTGACGGCTATTTTTGTGACCCATAGCCGCGAAGAAGCTTTTGCTTTTGCTGATAAAATGGCGGTAATGAACCACGGTGTCATTGAGCAATATGGCACCGCATCAGAGCTGTACTACCAACCGTCGAGTAAATTTGTGGCCGATTTCTTAGGTGGTGGAAGTTACTTAAGCGCCAAACGAATTTCAGAATGGCAATTTGAGACCGATTTAGGTGTGGTTGACGCCAAAGCTCAGCAACCCATTGAGCTTGAAGCTAAATGCGAATTACTACTGCGGCCACAACACATTCAAATTAGTGCGCAGCAAGAGAGCAAAGTCCGCGTGTTAGAGCAGCAATTTATGGGCGATCACTGCCGTTATGTGATTGATGCGTATGGCAGTAAGTTGCTGGCGAGTTCTTCACAGCCGTTGAGCGTTGGGCAAAATGTTGCAGTCAGTATTGATACGCAAGGTGTGTTGGCTTTTTAAAAAAAGCCCGGCGTGACGCCGGGCAAGTGTTCTTCATCGATATACCTACAACCTCTTCATACTGTGCGGGTATAGCGACTCAAATTTGAGTCGAAGTGGGTAAAAGCTATAACGATAGAAAATCTTTCACCTGTTGAAGAACACGTTCTGCAGTGTCTTTATCCGCCATTTCGGCAAAAATGCGTAGCAATGGTTCAGTACCAGAGAAACGAGCAATAACCCAGCCGCCGTTTTTGAAGTAGACTTTGGCTCCGTCTTCGTAACTGACTTTCTCAATCTCATACTCAAATTGAGGCAACTGTTTCTCAACGTAAATTTTGTTATACAACGACTCTTTTTGTGCGGCTTTAAATTTGCAGTCACCTTCTGCGGTGTAGGCGTAACCGTATTTCGCGTAAATCTCCCCCAGTAATTCGGAGAGTTTTTTACCTGTCACGCTGATCATTTCAACCAACAAACTCGATGCAAAAACCCCATCTTTACCTTTGATGTGTCCACGAATGGTTAAACCGCCGGAGCTTTCACCACCAATCAGTGAATCATCCGCTTCCATTTGTGAGCTGATGTGTTTAAAGCCAACGGGGACTTCAAAACTTTTCTCATCGTGGTCAGCGGCAATTTTATCCAGTAGGTGGGTGGTGGCGATGTTACGCACCACGGATCCTTTCCAGCCCTTATATTCAAGCAGGTAGTAGTAAAGCAGGATCAGTACTTCATTAGGATGGATGAAGTTGCCTTTCTCATCAATAATACCAAGTCGGTCTGCATCACCGTCGGTACCTATCCCAATATCGTAACCTTCTGCGGCCACTAAATGTTTGAGACGATAAAGAGTCGCTGCATTAGGGGAAGGCATTAAACCGCCAAAATCGGGGTTTTTGCCATCATTGATCACATCCACATCGCAGCGGCCATTGATCAAAACCGTCTGCAATGCATTTTTCGCGACGCCAAACATAGGGTCAATCAACACACGTAGGTTGGCTTTTTTGATCGCTTCAATGTCGATAAAGTTGATGATTGAATCGACAAACTCATTCATTGGATTGATGATGACGATCGATTTATCTTGCAGCGCTTGTTCAAATTCGACGTGTTTTACATCGGCAAGCGTCAGTGACGCGATTTGTTGTTCAATCTTTTGCGTGATCACCTCATCAGCGTCTCGTCCACCTTCAATGAACACTTTAATGCCGTTGTAGTCCGCAGGGTTGTGGGATGCCGTAATACACGCCGAATAGGCGCAATTCATTTCTTTGGCCTTGAACATCACAATAGGGGTAGGAACAAACTTATCGATAAAGCTTACCACCACGCCATTCGCTGCTAAGACTTGCGCAAACCAACGTGCGGCTTTGTCAGAAAGAAAGCGGCGGTCGTAGCCGATAACGAACCCGTTGTTAGCCACATTTTCGTGGTTAATGATGTTGGCAAGTGATTGAGCCACTAGACAGACGTTGTCTTTGGTAAACTCTTCACCAATAAAGGCGCGCCAGCCACCTGTACCAAATTTGATCATAATAAAATCCTTGTGGGACGAATGTTGAGCCTCAGCTCCTTCGCGCTGAGGCCCAAATCGCGTTAACCGAGAATAACCACTACATCGTTGACACTGCCTTGTGCCATGACAGGAATCACGCCTTCTACTGCTTCGCCATTCACTGTGATTGTTTTCACCCCTTTACTGACGGAGTTCGGGTTTTGCACTGTGATGTTGTAAGTCGCGCCGCGCCATTGGCGAGTGACTTCAAAACCAGGCCAATTGGTAGGAATGCATGGGTCGACGACGAGGCCATCAAAACCGACACGAACACCCAAAATGAAGTTGGTGACGGCAAAGTAGGCCCAACCAGACGTACCTGTTAACCATGGATGGTTCGCACGGCCGTGATCTTGGTGATCACGTCCCATAATGAACTGCACGTATGAGTAAGGTTCGGCAACGCGCTTTTCAATGATGTCGTTTTGGTTATAAGGGTTTAATGCGTCGTAGAACTTCATGGCTCGATCACCACGGCCAAGCTTCGTTTCTGCAACCCATGCCCAAGGGTTTGGATGTGAGAAAATAGCGCCATTTTCTTTAACACCTTGATAAACACGAGTAACGAAACCGATGTCATCATTAGGGGTTGAGAAGGAAGGTGCGTTCAGATGTAGACCGTATTCGGAGAATAGATTCTCATCAACGGCATCCATCGCTTTTTCACCACGCTCTTGCGACACTGCGCCCGATAAGACGGCGAGTGTGTTTGATTCAAGATGAACTCGACCTTCAGTTTGCTGAGCGGTTCCTATCTTGTCGCCATTTTTCGTCAGGCCACGGATATACCAGCCGCCTTCTTCATCCCAAAGGTGAGTTTCACAAGCTTCACGTACGTTCGCCGCCATTTCGGTATATTTCGCAACATCCTCTGCATTGTCACGGTATTTTGCAAGGTCGATAAACTCTTGCAGCGCCCAAAAGTGGAGGAAAGAAACCATAGATGATTCGCCACCACCTAAGTTCAAGCAGTCGTTCCAGTCAGCGCGTAAGCCTTTGCAGATACCTGTTTGCCCTACGTATTCTGCCGAGAAGTTAAGCGCCGCCTTCATGTGTTCGTAAACCGTTGCATTACCACCATCGGCGTAAGGGATCACTTCATCAAAGAAGGATGTTTCACCCGTTTCCATCACGTATTTACAGATGGTTGGAACGAGCCAGAGATGATCGTCAGAACAGGTATCTTCAATGCCATGGATCTTATCTTCATCACTTGGCGTTGGTACAACGGTTGGTGATTTTGATGGTTTGACATCCGCTTTTTCCGGATCAAACCAGTCAGGATCAAATAGGTGTAGGCCATAGCCCGCTTTGACTTGACCACGAAGCAGATCAACCAAGCGTTTACGGGTCATCTTCGGGTTTGCGTGCGGTACTGAAATGGCATCTTGCGCCGTATCACGGTAACCAAGGCCAGTACGACCGCCCACTTCAATGAAAGAGGCAAAGCGAGACCACACCACACACGTTTCCGCTTGATAAAGCGTCCAAGTGTTGATCATGGTATCAAGGCCTTCATTCGGTGATTTTACTTGGAATTTCGCACAACGTTCATCCCAATGCGCTTTGATCCCAGCAAAAGCAGCATCGACATTAGCCAAGTCTTGGTACTTAGCACGCAAACGCGCGCCATTGCCTTTACCAATTCCCAAAATATAAGCAAAGCGAACTTCCTCGCCCGGTTGGATCACAAATTGTTTGTGCAGCGAACCGCAATGGTTGTAGCAGGTTTGCGCGCTGTTCGAGCAGTGACCACGTTCTACTGCAATGGGATTGGCTTCGTCACGATACAAGCCGAGGAAGGTATCGCGTTGTCCATCATAAGAGTCTGGATCAAACGTCGAGGCTAAGTAGTAAAAGCCTTCGAAATCATTGGTGTTGTAGTAAAGATCGTACTCAATCACACCCGCGTGATAAGCGGTACCTGCAGAGTAAAGCGACATCTGATGGTTTTGGTTATCGGATTGAATGTGACTAAAAGAGAATTCAACAAACGAAAAAGCGCTGATAGTGCGAGTCTCAGTGGAATCGTTTTTAATGACGACATCCCAAATTTCAGCATCTTCGCCTTTCGGTACAAAGAGAGTTTTAGTGGCAGTAATGCCGCTGTATTCACATTTGAATTTGGAGTAAGAGAGGCCGTGGCGGACTTCATACTTCGCTTCTTCTAAGCTTTTTGCTACGGGTTGCCAAGAAATAGACCAATAGTCGCCAGTTGCATCGTCACGTAAGTAAACATAGTGCCCCGGGCGATCAAAAGAAGCGTTCGGGCGAAATTTGGTAACACGGTTATATTCTGGTGAATTGTAAAAAGAGTAACCGCCCGCGTTATGAGAGATCACGGTGCAGAATTTTTCTGTCCCTAAGTAGTTGGTCCAAGGCGCTGGAACGTCAGGGCGTGTGATGACATATTCACGATTGTCGTTATCGAAATAGCCGTATTTCATTGTCATTTCCTTTTAAACAAACTGCGTCTTTTGCAGCCAAAAATTATGCTAGTGAAAACCAAGGAGAGGTAATGCCGACTCCAAGTGTTGTGTTTATTTCCATGGTGCTCGGTAACGGATGCCTTGCTTGTCCAACATAGGCAGATGTCCTTTGAGCCGTGACAGATAATCTTGCCAATCACGATGCACTTTATGGGTCCATCCTGCTTCGGCGAGTGCAGTTAAGCGTGGGTAAATCATGTATTCCATACGCTGTGGGTTATTGATTAATTCACACCATAAAGCGCACTGAATACCGAGAATTCGCTTACGGAGTGGATCGTTTTCGGGCACTTCGGCTAAAGGTTCATAGCGATAGGCTTTTTCTAATGGGGTAACACCAGCCCAGTCAACGCCCGGTTCTTCTGGCGCATAATCTTGAGCAATATCCAGATACGTGTACTGACCGGGTTGTAAAATTACATCAAACCCTTGTTTCGCGCAGTTCAATGCCGCCGCTTCAGAAAGCCAAGAGTAGATAACGGTATCTTTACTGACCTTATTGCCATGATGTGCTTCTTCCCAGCCGACCATGCGCTTGCCAAGCGTACGCAGTTTTTGTTCGGCATAACGTAATAAGTGTCCTTGTAATTCTTTGGCCTCGGTATAGCTATTGTCAGCCATCAGTTGTTGACATTTAGGGCTGTTAATCCAGACCCCATCGGGCACTTCGTCGGCACCAATATGGATAAAGGGGGATGGAAATAGCTCAGAGACTTCTTGCAAGACGATATCTAAGAACTCATACGTGCCTTCAAGGGCGGGGGAGAGGACGTTATCGTTGTAATATTGAATGCTGCGATAGTGTGATTGATCCTCTTTATCGGCCAGCAGATGAGGCAGAGATTTGATCGCGGCGCGGCAATGTCCGGGAACATCAATTTCAGGGATCACTGTGATACCACGTTCTTGAGCGTATGCGATAACCTCTTTGATCTCTTGTTGTGTATAGAAACCACCGTGGCGCTGCGTTAACAAGCTGTATTGAGGTTCGAGCACTTCATCAATCCCTCGCCATGCACCGATTTTGGTGAGTTGTGGCAGTGCTTTAATTTCGATACGCCATCCTTCGTCATCGGTCAAATGCCAATGGAACGTATTGAATTTGTAATGCGCTAATTGGTTAATAAGCCGCTTAACTGTCTCGATTCCATGAAAATGGCGCGCACAATCGAGCATCATGCCTCGGTACTTAAAGCGTGGCGCATCATTGATTTTGACGCAGGGGACTAACCACGATTGATCTTGAACTTGAATCAACTGCAACAGGGTCGCGCTAGCATACATAAAGCCTTGATGGCCACTCGCCTCTAAGCGAATGCCGGTACGATCGACGTTGAGTTGATACGCGCCCTCGTCAAAGGTCGGGTTAGTGCGGTAGATAATATCAGCGCTGCCAATGGGTTTGGGCTGAAAATCAAATATACGGTTGAGTTCCTGTTGTAACCAAGTCGCAGCTTGCTCAGCGCACGTGGATTGCAAGGTAATCTGGCTCGAAGTTGTTAAGGTGCAATGCCCTGTGCCGGATTCAATCTTGTTTGGTAATGGAATGAGACTGAGGCTCGCGGCTTCTGTTGTGGGTATTTCACTGCGCTCACGATAAGGCGAGGCGAGAGCAATCGGAGTTACGATCACATCATGACGTTCGATCGGTTGCTCACCATTGCATTGAACAAAAGCGTGCTTTACGCCATCAGTGTAAAAATGGAAAGGGGCGGTTTTGATGCTAAATTCACAGTAAAAATGTGAGTTTGCAGCAAGCACGGTCATATCTGGCGTTAATGAGCAGAAACTGCCTATTTGCACTACGTTGCCATGGGTGATGCTGTCTGGCTGAATGAAGCGATCAATCACAAAATGTAACGACCAGTCTTTTAGGTCTTGATCGCTTAAGTTATGGAACGTTAAACCAAAACGGCAAAATTGCTTCTGTTCTGAGAGTACCGCAAAGTCAATTCGATAGCTCATAGTGATTCCTTAATACAAATTATGCTCGGCTTTGCCGGCAAACATAATCGCGCCTTCGATAGCGTCGAATTGAGGTTGAACAATCCACTGCTGTACCGGTGGAGAAAGCCAATACAAGATACGCTCTGCAATGCTACCCATGAGGCAGATCCGCTTGGCTCCTTTGTTATGAAGAGCGACAAGAAACATTTCGATGTCTGCCGCGGTTTGTTTGAGAAGCTCTATCGCCAGCGCATCACCTTGTTGCGCTAGAGAAAAAATAACGGGAGAGAACTGGCCATAGTCTCGTGGGAGTGCGTTTTTTGACCATTCGACAATCTGATCAACATCGTGGTTAAAATGTTGCATCACATGAGCGCTTAATAATGAAGGCTCGCCGATGCCATCTGCAATGAGCAGCACGCGCTGGATTAGGCGTAAACCCATGATGGCACCACTGCCTTGATCGGATATGGGAAACTCTCGTCCACCCACCACATGCTGCTGCCCGGCGTGTAAAAATAGGCCACAAGAGCCCGTTCCCGCGATCATAATTGCGCCATCGTCGCCATTATGAGCACCAATACACGCACCGTAAGCATCTGTGTTGAGCGTTAGTGAAGCAAAAGGATGTGTCTGAGACATAAACGCATGCCATGCGGATTTTTGTTCTGCGCCAGCCAGAGCAAGACCCACGTGCATCTGAGCAAAATTCTCTTTCGTCAGCCCGCTTTGGTGCGCCGCTTGAGTAATTGCATCAATGATCGTCTGCATGGCAAGTTCCACACCCAATAAAATATTGGCGCTACCGCTTTTCGCTTCACCTAACAGCGCGCCTTGCTCGTTGCGGATGCGTGCGCGACATGATGTGCCGCCTCCATCAATACCGACATAATAAAAAGTCATGATTGCCTCTCTAAGTCTGGTGTTGAGAAGTGGCAAAACTGGGTTGTGATAGCCAGCAGATACCAAGCACCATGAGGAATCCATTGCTCAGCCCAACGCCAGTTTTGCAGCATGTCATCCTTCTGTTTCGCTGGGTTAAAAGCGATATCTTCTTCATCTTCAAAACCGCCTGTAATGCCATTACACACTCCCCCTTTGGCGTTAAAAAAGCCTAAATGGGGTAGGTAGTCTGGATTGTTGCGACCGTGCCCATCGAGCATGCACATATCGTATGGATTTAATCCGATAATCCAGTTCAATGCATTTTGTGCAAAGCGGGTTAAAGGGGCATGCAGATCTGCGTTGACGAAGGCTTGGGCGCGATAAGCCATACACGCGAGCGATCCTAAACGCGCATTTTCGCCTTGCCACCAGTAGCC
This sequence comes from Vibrio sp. V08_P9A1T1, assembly GCF_963874405.1. NCBI lineage: Bacteria > Pseudomonadati > Pseudomonadota > Gammaproteobacteria > Vibrionales > Vibrionaceae > Vibrio > Vibrio sp. V08_P9A1T1. Next base: position 3,299 of record NZ_CAWNIB010000289.1, on the reverse strand, counting down.
GGATTCATTGTCGTGAGCGACAAAAAATGCGCAGCGTTTGTCGCCATTCACAGGTTTTACATATTGGCGTGGGTAGCCAAATGGGTTACTGACTTGATGAGTGATGGTGAGCTCAAAGCGGCAAGCATTCTCAATCACTTGAACGACCGATTGTTTGCGGTGTTCTTCTGTTTCAATCTCGAGATATTCGCACAGTGCAATCACTGGTAGCCCAGCTTCGGCGGCGTGATAATAAGGACGAGTGGCATCACTATTGGCTGCCCAATAATGAGCGATGTTAGCGTCGCTGTGTTGATAAGCGCATAACCTTTGTGCCCAAAGACGACACTCAACCAGATAATTTGCTTGATGAGTTGAGCGGTAGAGCTCAACCGATGCAAGCAGAGCGCAATAGGCATCAATGATGTTCTCTTCGCCATCGTCGAGATAGCGCGTGTTATTTTCTTTTAAATGCCAGTAACCATGCTCTGCCGCTGTTAAATAGTGTTCTGAGGTGAAATCACCGTGAACATCTAAACGTGCTGCCACCGCAAGAGCGGCAATCGCAATGCCTCCCCCTTGACGAAATCCGGCTTGATAATCGTCAGACTTGTGGCCTGATTGAGTGGCATAGGCGCAGATCTCTCGCTGCTTAATGTCCTTGCTCCATTTGTCAAAGACCGTTGTATAAAAGAACCCCTCGGAGTTTTGCATGCGGATCAGAAAATCAGCACCAAATAACGCCTCTTCCTTAAGGCGAGTGCGAGAAAATGCAGCAAAACTCGAGTGATGTTCTAGTTGTGCCAATCCCTTTAGCATATTCCAAACCACCATTGGGGTTTGTTGAGGGTTTAAATAGTTGGCGTAAGAAAGGTGACTCAGATACTTACTGACGTCACCGGAAGCGTCGTACCAGCCACCGTGTACATCGGCAGTGGTTGATGTACCAAGCAGTGGTACGAGCTTATCTTGCTGGTCGAAAATGCCACCACAACGTTGTGATTTGAAGTAGTGCAATACATCAGAAAACGTTTTTTTCATCAGTATCCCTTCACCAATTTCAAAAATAGGGGAGTGGGTATTTTCAAAACGCAGGTAATACTGTCCTGAAGTGGTGTATTGAGAAAAGTCGATCGTATAAAAGCTACCTAAATGCCAATGTGCGACTTTAGCTTGTGGTTCAACAACGAAAGTCGACACCGTTTGATGGCTGTTTGCACAAACAAGCAGGGCGATATCGGAAGAAACACGGAGCGTGTTACTCATTAGTATCGCCTGTTTTGGCCCTTGTGGCTCATAACCAATATGGTTAATCAGTAGCAGCATTAAACATCTCCAAGCCAGATCTTTGATTTCTCGCCAGCACTTAACCAGTTGAGGCATGTGCTGACTTTGTTTTATAGGTTTACCTAAGGTATTGAAGCCGATGAGGTTATGTCAGCGGCTTCAATCGCTTAAGGTGTGCGTTAGTGATTATTCAAATAAGTAACAACGAACAAAGTGGTTATCAGACAACTGAGTCACCGCTGGAAGTTGTTCACGACATTTGTCACTCGCCTGCATGCATCGACCAGCAAAAGGGCAGCCTGTTGATACTGGAGTCCAAAGTGGAATTTCGCCTTTGTTCCCTTTGAGCTTCTCGTGTATCGATTTACTAGGATCGGGTACTGCGGAAACCAATAGTTGAGTATATGGGTGCTGAGGATCGTGAATGATCTCTTCGGTATCGCCCCATTCCACCATATGTCCGACGTACATGACGGCTAAGTCTTCGGCGATGTAGCGTGCGGTGGCGATGTCGTGCGTGATATAAAGCAGCGACATCTGCTTTTCAAATTTCATCTCTTCCATCAGGTTGAGAACACCCGCACGAATCGACACATCCAACATGGAGGTTGGTTCATCAGCCAGTACCACTTCGGCACCAACCGCGATATTACGCGCTAAGTTGACACGTTGGCGCTGTCCACCAGACAACTGGTGCGGATATTTCGCGGCAGTTTCTTTTGGGGGAATAAGGCCGACTTGTTCCAGTAAATCGTGAACGCGTTCTTCTAACTCTCTCTTATTACCTGACGTCACTTTTTTATGGATAAGCAGTGGACGAGCAATATGATGAAAAATGGTATGAGTTGGGTTGAGTGAGCCAAACGGATCTTGCCATACCATCTGGACGCCTTCACGATAGTGCATCAGGTCACTGCGTGAAGTGATGTCTAAAATATCGCGTCCTTTGTATTCAATTACACCGGATGTTGGGGCGTACATTTTGGCAATCATTTTAGCGGTTGTTGATTTGCCAGAGCCTGATTCACCCACGACAGCCAAGCCGCGGCTTTTGAACATTTTGAACGATACGTCGTTGATCGCTCGCATCATAGGTTGTTTTAGGGTGTTACTGTTGATTGGAAAATCTTTAACTAGATTTTTCCCCTCAACCAGTAATTCACCGAAATTTTTGCTCATAATTGTCTCCAGAAATTTTTGTAATACAGCTTGTGCTCTACAGTTTCACTTGAGCAATTGGGTCACCGTAAAGGTGGCAACTGGAGAAGCGTCCAAGCTCTATTTGGCGCAAACTCGTTGGAATTTTGGTGCAAGCTTCATGTACGCGATCGCAACGAGCTTGGAAACGACAACCTTGAGGTATATCCAATAAGTTCAACGGGTTACCTGGTATTCCAGTTAACTTCGTTTTAGGGCCTGTCAGTGGAGGGAAAGAACTACCCAGCCCTTTGGTATAAGGGTGGAAAGGGCTTTCCAGAATCTGTTTAGAAGGAGCCACTTCAATTAATTCACCGGAATACATGATGCCAATCCGATCGGAGAACTCGACCATCAAGGACAAATCATGGGTGATGAACAAGATAGAGAAGCCAAACTCTTCTTTCAGCGCATAGATTTTTTGCAATATTTCACGTTGGACAACCACATCAAGTGCCGTAGTGGGCTCATCCATAATGATCATTTTAGGATTGAGCGCGAGAGCAATTGCAATCACCAAGCGCTGACGCATACCCCCAGAGAATTGGTGTGGGTAATCGTTTAAGCGACTTGGGTGAATATCGACAATTTCTAACAAACCTTCAGCGCGGCGTTTAGCTTGTTCACGAGTCATGTTGGTATGGCGCATGATCACGTCACAAAATTGCTCTTCCATCGTCAATACTGGGTTCAAAGCGTTCATCGCACTTTGAAACACCATCGACATTTGGCTCCAGCGAAAGGATTGCATGCGTTCATCGCTGTATTTAATGATATTTTCACCATTAAAAATCACTTCTCCACCAGTAATAAACGCGGGCGGCTTATGCAGACGC
>NZ_CAWNIB010000288.1:0-16281 GCF_963874405.1 Vibrio sp. V08_P9A1T1 | reverse complement strand
GTGTTAGACTAATAAAAACTATACTTATATCAGTCTAAATGATGTCCTATTTTCGCTTATTGCTTGTGAATAGCAGCTTAGCTCTGTTCTCGTTTTGTGCCCTAGCTGCGCCTCCCGCTTCCTTTTCTCAAGCTAAAAAAGAAGCATTGAAAATCTATCATGATCATCCAGTGAGCTTTTACTGCGGTTGTGACATTGCATGGCAAGGTAAGAAAGGCACGCCCGACTTACAAGCTTGTGGTTACCAAGTTCGCAAACAACAAACTCGCGCCAGCCGTATTGAATGGGAACACGTCGTCCCTGCTTGGCAATTTGGCCACCAGCGCCAGTGTTGGCAGCAAGGTGGACGTAAAAACTGTACCAAAAATGATACTATTTTTCGTTCGATGGAAGCTGACCTCCACAACCTGACGCCGGCGATTGGCGAAGTCAACGGCGATCGTTCAAACTACAATTTCAGTCAGTGGAATGGTGTAGAGGGTGAAAGCTATGGCCGTTGTGAAATGCAGGTCGATTTTAAACAACGTAAAGTCATGCCACCCGATAGAGCACGTGGCTCAATTGCTCGTACTTATTTGTACATGAGCCAAAACTATGGCTTTCAGTTATCCAAGTCCCAAACACAACTAATGCAAGCTTGGAATCGCCAATACCCAGCCGATGAGTGGGAATGCAAACGCGATCAGCGAATTGCCAAAGTTCAAGGCAACCACAACCCATTTGTGCAGCAACAGTGCCGTTCATAAGGTACTTTTTGTGGGCCATTTTCGTGATTGAAACTCGCCCTTGCCCCTTGTTTTTTCAGTGTAAAGCATCCATGTTAATGGCTATTAAACGTCAGGTAGGAACTATCCATGCGTATCCCTAGAATTTATCATCCGACTCCTCTTCAACCCTCAAGCATTATTGCTCTCAATGATGATGCGGCTGGGCATATTGGCCGGGTGTTACGCATGCAAGCAGGCCAAGAAGTACTGCTTTTTGATGGCAGTGGCGCGGAATTCCCAGCGGAAATTACCGAGGTCAGCAAAAAAAATGTGCTGGTCAATGTGTTGAAAAGAGTCGAAAGCAGCTGTGAATCGCCTCTTAATTTACACCTTGGGCAGGTGATCTCGCGTGGAGACAAAATGGAGTTCACCATTCAAAAATCGGTCGAACTTGGCGTCAATACCATCACGCCTTTGATTTCTGAACGTTGCGGCGTGAAATTAGATGCCAAACGTTTTGAGAAAAAACTTGAACAGTGGCAAAAAATTGCAATCAGCGCTTGTGAGCAGTGCGGCCGCAATATAGTGCCGCTGATCCGCCCAATTATGCAATTGGAAGAGTGGTGTGCCGAACCCAGTGATGCGCTCAAGCTCAACTTACATCCACGTGCGAAGTATTCGATTAATACCCTGCCTCAACCCATCAATAAAGTCCGTTTGTTGATTGGCCCTGAAGGGGGCTTATCAGAATCAGAAATTAGCATGACTGAACAGTACCATTTTGAAGAAACCTTGCTAGGCCCACGCGTACTGCGTACTGAAACTGCGGCCTTAACGGCTATTACTGCTCTTCAAGTTCGCTTTGGCGATCTTGGCTAACCGGAGAAAAACAATGATTAAACTTGGTATCGTCATGGACCCTATCTCGTCCATTAACATCAAAAAAGATTCCAGCTTTGCCATGTTGCTAGAAGCGCAGCGTCGTGGTTATGAAATCCACTATATGGAGATGAATGATCTACACTTAGATCAAGGTGTCGCTTTTGCCGATACCAAAGTGGTGACATTGAAAGAAGATCCGAACGGTTGGTATGAGTTTTTATCTGAGCAAACTATTCCACTGGCTGATCTCGATGCAGTGTTGATGCGTAAAGATCCGCCGTTTGACACTGAATATATCTACGCAACCTACATTCTAGAACGAGCAGAAGAAGCAGGAACATTAATCGTCAATAAGCCGCAAAGCTTACGTGACTGCAATGAGAAACTGTTTACGGCATGGTTCCCTGAACTAACGCCAACCACCATAGTGACGCGTAAAGCGGAAAAAATTAAAGCCTTCCGCGCGCAACATGGTGATGTGATTTTAAAACCGTTAGACGGTATGGGCGGGGCATCTATCTTCCGCGTTAAAGAGGGTGATCCAAACGTATCTGTCATTATCGAAACATTAACTAACCACGGCCAAAACTACTGTATGGCGCAAACTTTTGTACCTGACATCAGCAACGGTGATAAACGTATTTTAGTGGTCGATGGTGAACCAATGCCTTACTGCCTAGCGCGAATTCCGGCACAAGGTGAAACCCGTGGCAATTTGGCAGCTGGTGGCCGTGGTGAAGCGCGTCCGCTAAGCGAAACCGATAAAAAAATTGCTCAAACTATTGCTCCAACATTGAAAGAAAAAGGCTTAATCTTTGTCGGACTTGACGTTATTGGCGACAAGCTCACTGAGATCAACGTGACGAGCCCTACGTGTATTCGTGAAATAGAGGCCGCCTTTGATATCTCAATTACCGGTAAGTTGATGGACGCGATTGAGCGTCGAATCAACAAGTCATGCTGAACTGGGCAAACTCTTGCCCAGTAATTTGCGATAGGTTGGAGGCAGTATGAATCTTACAAATCATTTTTTAGTCGCCATGCCAAGTATGAGAGACCCTTACTTCAAGCACAGTGTTATTTACATCTGTGAGCACAATGAAGAAGGGGCGATGGGCTTGATGATTAATGTGCCGATTGATATCACCGTGGGCGGCATGTTAAACCAAGTCGATGTTGAGCCAAGCTACCCGAAGCTTCAACTTGATAGCCTAAAAAGGCCCGTATTGAATGGCGGTCCTGTTTCTGAAGATCGCGGTTTTATCCTACATCGACCGAAAGATCATTATGAATCCAGCATCCGTATGAGCGATGACATTGCCGTCACCACATCGAAAGATATTTTAGCGGTACTGGGCACGGATGCCGAACCAAGTCACTATCTTGTGGCTCTGGGTTATTCAGGCTGGGAGCCGGGTCAGCTTGAGTTAGAGCTGGCTGAAAATTCTTGGTTAACCATTGAGGCCGATCCAGATGTTATCTTTAATACGCCCATTCACGATAAGTGGAATCAGGCGATTAAAAAACTCGGCATTGATCCCATCCAACTCTCAGCGCAAGCTGGGCATGCTTAACTTTTACGGCTCTAACCTTTACGGCTCTAACTAGGTAACGCGCCTTTTTAGAGCCTTCGTTGCAACATTCAAGATACTGATTATGACATCCAGAACCATTATGGCTTTTGACTTTGGCACCAAAAGCATCGGCAGCGCGATTGGCCAAGAAGTTACAGGCACCGCATCGCCACTTAAAGCCTTTAAAGCCAATGACGGAATTCCACATTGGGAAGAGATCGAAAAGCAGATCAAAGAGTGGCAACCCCATTTATTGGTGGTAGGGCTACCAACAGATTTGCACGGCAAAGCATTAGAAACCATTACCCCACGAGCCAAAAAATTTGCGCAGCGTTTACACGGGCGCTTTGGCTTAGCCGTCGAGATGCATGACGAACGGCTTTCAACCCGGGAAGCCCGCGCCGACTTATTTGCCATGGGCGGCTATAAGGCGCTGAGCAAAGGCAATGTCGATTGCCAATCAGCTGTAGTGATCTTAGAGAGCTGGTTTGAAGCGCAATGGGGCGCGTAACTTAACCTCGCGTAACTTAACTTTAATACAGCGGCGCAGCACAATCCCGAATCGAGTTCGGGATTGTTCATCTTAAACTGCGACTATTCCATATCAATCTGCACGTTATCCAATGTGCCACTGCTGATCCCTTCGCCACGCTTTGTTTTTAACATTAAACGTAAATCGTTAGCCGAGTCAGCGCTGTGCAGTGCATCTTGTTCACTGATTTTGTCCTCAACGACCAGTTGATACAGTGCTTGGTCAAAAGTCTGCATCCCCACTTCTTTTGATTTGCCCATCGTCGCTTTCAATTCGTGCAGATCACCGCGGCGAATCAAATCGGAAATTCGAGGACTGTTGAGTAAAATCTCAAACACACCATGTCGTCCCTTGCCATTTTTATCGCGGATCAACTGCTGCCCCACGACGCCTTTGAGGTTCATCGACAGATCAAACAAAAACTGCTCTTTTTGCTCTTTAGGAACCAAATGCAAAATTCGCTCAAGCGCTTGGTTGGCATTGTTAGCATGTAACGTTGCCATACATAAATGACCTGTCTCGGCAAAGGTCATCGCATATTCCATCGTTTCACGTGAACGGATCTCACCAATTAAAATCATATCAGGGGCTTGGCGCAGCGAGTTTTTCAGCGCCACTTCGTAACTCTCGGTATCCAACCCCACTTCTCGCTGGGTCACAATGCAACGCTGATGCTCATGCACAAACTCAATCGGATCTTCCACTGTTAAAATATGCCCAGTTCGGTGCGAGTTACGATAGCCCGTCATGGCCGCCATGGTGGTCGATTTGCCCGACCCCGTCGCGCCTACCACCAGCACCAGCCCACGCTTTGCAATCGAGAGATCTTGCAACACGCCCGGTAACTTTAATTCTTCAAAAGTGGGGATATGAGTTTCAATACGGCGGATCACCGCACCGGGCAGCTCACGCTGAAAAAAAGCACTGACACGAAAACGGCCAATCTCTCTCACCACTGCAAAATTGGCTTCACGTGTGCGTTGAAATTCACGGCGGCGATCCTCATCCATCATGGCATCTAACAACGCCATCACCTGCGTTTGGGATAACTTTTCGCCATGAGCTCTTAACTCTCCATCGACGCGAAATAACACTGGCGCTCCTACGGTGAGGTACAAGTCGGAAGCTTTTTGAGTCAACATACCCTCAAGACATTGGTTCAGTTCCATGAGCTCTCTCTTAAAATGGTGATGAATTGACTTCCAGTTTTTTCTGTACTTCTTCTTGATCGACAATACCTTGCGCAATCAACTGTTTGGAATTCTGTTCCATGGTTTGCATGCCATGTGCCGCACCCGTTTGGATGATGGAGTACATCTGCGCAACCTTATCCTCGCGGATCAAGTTACGAATCGCTGGAGTAGCAAGCATAATTTCATGACATGCGACGCGGCCACCGCCTAAACGTTTTAGCAGCTTTTGCGCAATCACGGCTCGCAATGATTCAGAGAGCATTGAACGAACCATCTCTTTATCACTACCGGGAAACACATCAATGATCCGGTCGATGGTTTTCGCCGCAGAGCTGGTATGTAACGTGCCAAACACTAAATGCCCGGTTTCAGCCGCGGTTAACGCTAAGCTGATGGTTTCTTGATCGCGCAGCTCACCGACCAAGATTACATCCGGATCTTCGCGCAGCGCCGAGCGTAGCGCGGCTTTAAAACTGTGGGTATCTCGGTGCACTTCACGTTGGTTAACCAAACATTTATTGTTGCTATGCACAAACTCAATTGGGTCTTCAATGGTTAAAATGTGTTTGTTGTGATGAGAATTAATGTAATCAACCATTGCTGCCAATGTGGTCGACTTACCCGACCCTGTTGGCCCAGTCACCAGCACCAATCCTTTCTCATAATTGGCGATTTTATTAAAAATGTCAGGTGCTTGTAGTTCTTCCAAGGTTGGGATCACCGTAGGAATCGTCCGGAAAACCGCAGAGCAGCCACGAGATTGATGGAAAGCATTGACACGAAAACGCCCTACATTAGGCAGCTCAAATGAGAAATCCACTTCCAGTTTCTCTTCAAATTCACTACGCTGAGCATCGTTCATGATCTCAAAAATCAAACGATGCACGTCAGCATGAGTAAAAGCAGGCACTCCGAGCTTTCTTACTTCACCATCTATCCGTACCATAGGTGGAACACCTGCAGATAGGTGTAGATCCGAAGCGTTGTGCTTTACACTAAAATCCAGTAGCTCAGCGATATCCATTTAATTTCCTTAGTAAAGTCAGGCTATGAGTAGTATTCAACAAAACATTGAACAGATCACTTCACAAATTGAAAGTGCACAACAAAAGTGTGGACGCGCTCGAGAGAGAGTGCAACTTTTAGCGGTCAGTAAGACCAAACCTGTCGAGGCGATTCTAGAAGCAGCGCGCGCTGGGCAACGTTTATTTGGTGAAAACTATGTGCAAGAGGGCGCGGATAAAGTTCAATACTTCAATACCTTGCACCCCGAACTGGATTTAGAATGGCACTTTATCGGCCCAATTCAGTCCAATAAATCGCGCATTGTGGCCGAGAACTTTGCTTGGGTGCATACGGTGGATCGAAGTAAAATTGCCCAGCGTTTAAATGATCAACGCCCAGCGGGCATGCCACCACTACAGGTCTTGATTCAAGTCAACACCAGCGGCGAAAGCTCGAAATCGGGCATTAGTGAACACGAAATAGTTGAGTTGGCAGAGTTGATATCCGCGCTACCCAACCTCACGTTAAGAGGACTGATGTCTATTCCTGAGAATGTCCCCGATTACGCTGCGCAACTTGCCGCATTTCAAAAACTGGCGAGCTTACAAGCGCAATTGTCTGAACGTTTTTCAGGGTTAGATACGCTCTCAATGGGCATGAGTGGTGACATGCAAGCGGCGATTGAAGCTGGTAGCACTATGGTGAGGATCGGCACCGCTATTTTTGGTGCGCGTGATTACGCTTAGCACTGGCTTAACTATCAACCACATAATAATCAATCAGCGACAAGCAATTAGAGGTCAGCAGATGCAGCAGAGAAACATCACATTTATCGGTGCAGGCAATATGGCCAAAGCAATTATTGCAGGCTTAGTCGCCAGCGGTTATCCAGCTGATCGAATTACCGCGACCGCACCGTCAGAAACAAGACGCAAACCACTGGAAAGTGCTTATGGCATTCACACCACCAGCGATAATCTTGCCGCAGCGCAGCAAGCCGATGTGGTGGTACTGGCGGTCAAACCGCAGTTGATGGCCAGTGTCTGTCAACCTTTGCAATCCATTGATTTTAGAAATAAGTTGGTGATCTCCATTGCAGCAGGTGTTTCTGCGGCGCGCCTTAATGAGATGCTGGCAACCGAACTACAACTAGTACGCGCCATGCCCAATACACCTTCGCTGATCAATCGAGGCATGAGCGGTCTATTTGCCGCTCCAAGCGTATCAGAGCAAGACAAACGCTTTACCGCACAATTGCTACAAGCCGTTGGTGAAGTGTGCTGGGTTGAAAACGAGTCCGCCATTAATGGCATCATCGCCGCCGCAGGCAGTGCGCCTGCCTACTTCTTTTTGTTTATGGAAGCGATGCAAAATGAAGCCATCGCTCAAGGCTTTGATAAAGAAACGGCCCGTTTGTTAGTACAACAAGCGGCGTTAGGCGCAGCCGAAATGGTGGTGGCAAACCCTGAGATTGAACTCTCGACATTGCGTGAACAAGTGACCTCCAAAGGCGGCACCACCGCCGAGGCGATTCGCACCTTTAACGAGCATCAACTTGCCAATATCGTTGCACAAGCGATGCAAGCGGCCGTAACTCGTGCACAAGAAATGGAAAAACTGTTTTAATCCTAGTGGCGTTTCACTAAGCTATAGCGCAAAAGCGCAAACGACACTCTACTCATATTAAGGGCTAGCTATGAATTCAATGAGTTTTTTGATCTCCACCCTGTTTGATCTGTACATCATGGTCGTAATTTTACGTATCTGGTTACAAGCAGCGCGTGCCGATTTCTATAACCCATTCTCCCAGTTTATCGTCAAAGCAACACAACCTGTGGTTGGCCCACTGCGCCGAGCGATTCCATCCATTGGTAGCCTAGATTTGGCCACGGTTCTCTTTGCGTACGTGCTGTGCGTATTGAAATTTATTGCCTTAATGCTGGTGGCATCAGGTGGTGCAGTTAGTTTTAGCGTCTACTTTTTATTCTTAGGCTTACTCTCGTTAGTCAAAGCCGCTGGCGGTTTACTGTTCTGGGTGCTGTTGATCCGCGCCATTCTCAGTTGGGTTAGCCAAGGCCGCAGCCCGATTGAATATGTATTTCATCAATTAACCGAGCCGATGCTTGCGCCGATCCGCCGTATCCTACCAGCGATGGGTGGTTTTGATTTAAGTGTATTGGTGCTGTTTATTGTGCTGCAGTTTGCGAACTTCCTAATGGGCGATTTTATTGGCCCAGTATGGTATCAGTTGTAATGTCATCTGCTGTTTGGCAAGAGGGAGAGGATCTAATCCTCAAGCTCTACATCCAACCCAAAGCAAGCCGCGATAGTATCGTCGGCTTGCATGGTGAGGAGCTCAAAATTGCCATCACCGCACCGCCTGTTGATGGCAAAGCCAACGCGCATTTAACCAAATTCTTGGCCAAACAATTTAAAGTCGCCAAAGGTTTAATCGAGATAGAAAAAGGGGAATTGGGACGTCATAAACAAGTCCGAATTCATTCACCTCAAGTGATACCACAGCCGATTGAAGCCATCTTGTGATGGCTTTTTATTTAGCCCACTCTGTTTTGTAAGGAGCACCACATGCGTAAATGGATGATAGCGTTTGTTATAGCCTTTATTTCGCTACCCACACTCGCCGAGCAGTTTCAAACCATCAAGAATGTTGAAGTTCACTACTCAGCTTTCAACTCAACATTTTTAACGCCACAAGTGGCGCGCAGTTATCAATTAAAACGTAATGGTTACTCGGCTATTTTAAACATCAGCGTATTAGATAACTCGGCCTTAGGTAAACCAGCTATGGAAGCGACACTCAAAGGCAATGCGAAAAACCTAATCGGTCAGGTGCGTGAACTTGAATTTAAACAATTCAAAGAGGGCAACGCGATTTATTACCTCGCTGAATTCCCCATTACCAATGAAGAGAATTTGAGTTTTGACATTGAGGTTGATGCGGGCTTAAAAGGCACCGGTAAGCTTAAATTCACCCAAAAATTCTACGTCGAAGAATAGAGAAATAGTGCAATGAAAAAAATAGTATTAGCCACAGGAAACCAAGGCAAAGTGCGCGAAATGGCTGATCTGCTGGTTGATTTCGGTTTTGATGTGGTGGCGCAAACAGAATTAAACGTCCCAGAAGCCGAAGAGACTGGCACCACCTTTATTGAAAATGCGATCATCAAAGCACGACATGCTGCCAAAATCACTGGCTTACCTGCGATTGCCGATGACTCCGGCTTAGAAGTGGATTATCTGCAAGGTGCTCCGGGAATTTACTCGGCGCGCTACGCTGGTGAAAATGCCAGTGACCAACAAAACCTAGAAAAATTATTAGCGGCGATGGAAGGTGTACCAGACGAACAACGCACCGCTCGTTTTCATTGCGTGCTGGTTTTCATGCGTCACGAAAATGACCCAACACCATTGGTCTGCCATGGTACGTGGCAAGGTCGCATCTTGCACCAAGCTCACGGCAGTAACGGTTTTGGTTATGATCCGATCTTCTTTGTCCCTGAAGATAACTGCGCTTCAGCAGAACTGCTACCTGCACGTAAAAAGCAGCTTTCACATCGTGGCAAAGCGCTAAAAATGCTATTTAAAACCTTAAGCGAGCAAAATTCATAATGTTGCAACCACCCGCGCTGAGTTTGTACGTGCACATCCCGTGGTGTGTACAAAAATGCCCCTATTGTGATTTTAACTCTCACGCGCTAAAGCACGATATTCCTGAACGTGAATACATTGATGCGCTATTGGAGGATCTCGATACCGATATCGCCAAATACCGCCTTGCAGACCATCCTCGCCCATTGCATTCCATTTTTATTGGCGGTGGTACACCGAGTCTTTTTTCTGCTGAAGGTATTGCTCGCCTGCTGCAAGGCATTGAAGCGCGTATTGCGTTTAAGCCTGAGATTGAAATCACCATGGAAGCTAACCCGGGCACGGTAGAAGCTGACCGTTTTGTTGGATATCGACAAGCAGGGGTGACGCGCATCTCGATTGGTGTACAAAGTTTTGAGCCACAAAAACTGGCACGTTTAGGGCGAATTCATGGTCAGCAAGAAGCGGTTAATGCCGCTCAATTAGCTCATCAAATTGGCTTAAACAGCTTCAACTTAGATTTGATGCATGGCTTACCCGATCAAAACTGTGAACAAGCGCTGGCCGATTTAGACAAAGCGATTGCACTAAACCCGCCTCATCTTTCTTGGTATCAACTGACCATTGAACCTAATACGGTTTTCTACTTTAAACCGCCTACTTTGCCAGATGATGACGCACTGTGGGATATTTTCGAGTTGGGTCACCAAAAATTGGCCGCCGCTGGGTACGTGCAGTATGAAATTTCTGGCTATAGCAAACCCGGCTATCAATGCCAACACAACTTAAATTACTGGCGCTTTGGTGATTATCTGGGGATTGGTTGTGGCGCGCATGGCAAGCTCAGCTTTAACGACGGGCGTATTGTACGCACCACTAAGGTGAAGCATCCGCGTGGCTATCTCAATTTACTCAAACCTTACTTGGATGACGAATTTGAAGTCGCCGCTGCGGATCGCCCTTTTGAATTCTTCATGAACCGCTTTCGCTTGATGGAACCTTGTCCGAAACAAGACTTTGTTGAAACAACTGGATTAAGTTTAAGCGTGATTCAGCCAACGATAGATTGGGCACTAGCCGAACACTATTTAACGCAAACCGAAAGTCACTGGCAAATCACAGAAAAAGGAAAACTGTTTCTTAATGACTTGCTCGAAGCCTTTATGGCTGACGACTAAAAAGATAAACCCAAGATATTGGCTAACCTAATCGGTAGCCAATATTTTGCCAAAAACACGGGCTGTCTGAAAATATTGAACTTAAAAGATAGAGCGACCAATACGCTCAGCCAAGAGTTCTAACATCTTAGTGCCCGCTAAAGAATTACCTGACGCATCAAGCTCTGGCGACCAAACCGCAATCGTCATCTCCCCAGGAACAACAGCAATAATACCGCCACCTACGCCCGATTTACCCGGCATGCCAACACGATAAGCGAACTCTCCTGCGCCATCATATAAACCGCAAGTCGCCAATAAGGCATTGATCTGCTTACTTTGTGTCGGCGTTACTATCGCTTCCTTGGTATGCACGGACACCCCTTTATTCGCCAGATAACTGAAGGTTTTCGCTAATTGAACACAGCTCATTTTAAGTGAACAAGCGTGAAAATAGTTGTGCAGTACCGGGATAACATCATTATCGAAATTACCAAACGATCGCATCAAATAGGCGATGGCGGCATTGCGATCGCTGTGCATCATTTCTGAAGCCGCTACCACTTTGTCGTATACGATGCCCTCTTCACCGGACAACTGACGTACAAACTCCAGTAAGCGCTGCCGAGGGGCTGATAAACGGCTATGCAGCATATCCGCCACCACAATAGCTCCAGCATTGATAAAAGGGTTACGCGGAATACCCTGCTCCATTTCAAGCTGGATCATCGAATTAAACGCTTGGCCTGAAGGCTCTTTTCCGACACGAAGCCATAGCTCTTCTGGTTTATAAAGCATCATAGCAAGCGTTAAGCTCAAAGCTTTAGAGATGGATTGAATTGAGAATCCTTCCGTGGCATCTCCAGCCGAAATCACTTCACCTTGATTGGTGTAAACCGCGATCGCCAGCTTGTTATTCGGTACTTTAGCTAAAGCAGGAATGTAATCGGCGACTTTTCCTTTGCCGATCAGTGGGCGAACCTCACACAAAATATCAGCAAGTAGATTGGGTGTTAGCTTCATGGGTGACTTTACCTCGGGTGAGAAATGTTTTTCTCTATTTTTATAATGATTTTCGTAGGGCGCTAAGGCCGAAAAAGCCAACATTACAACAATGTTGGCTTTTCTTTAATCGCTAATTTTGTTGCAGCAACAAAAGTGAGTCGTTACGCGGTGCGTTTATATTTTATATCCCACACACCATGACCTAAACGGTGACCACGCGCTTCAAATTTAGTCAAAGGACGCTCTTCTGGACGAGGAATATAGTCACCTTCTGCGGCAATATTGGCAAAGCCCGGCGCTTGATTCATCACTTCAATCATATGCTCAGCGTAGTTTTCCCAATCGGTCGCCATATGAAAGATGCCCTCTTCCATTTTTAGTTTTTGACGCACCATTTCCGCAAATTCTAACTGCACAATACGGCGCTTATGGTGACGTTTTTTGTGCCAAGGATCAGGGAAGAATAGTTGCAGTGTATGCAGGCTACCATCAGGGATCATGTGTTCAAATACTTCCACTGCATCATGGCACATCACGCGTAAATTAGTCACGCCAGCATCACGAGCGGCTGACAAACAGGCGCCAACACCTGGGCTATGCACTTCAATACCAAAGAAGTTTTTTTGCGGTGCATTTTTAGCCATTTCAACTAATGAAGCGCCCATACCAAAACCGATTTCTAAAACCACCGGGTTATCGTTACCAAAAACCGCAGCCCAATCGAGCAATTGTGGCTGGAAATCAATACCCATTGTTGGCCAACATTCATTCATTGCCGCTTCTTGGCCTTTGGTTAATCGACCCTCACGACGAACGAAACTACGGATTCGACGCAGTATTTTGCCTTCTTCGGTATATTCGTTGGTGGTTACTTCACTCATTGATCTTGCCTGCACATTGATTAATCAAAGCGGGGATTATCCAAAGAATTATTCTCGGTGCAAGTGTTATCGAAATAAACTTGTTGGATAAATCCACACAATTTGTCCGTTTTACAACGTCACATTTATGTGGTGCAATTTTGCTCCACTAAAACTATAAACCAAAGAGCCTGTCGTGACACCTTTCGCTAACGCCATTTTAAAATGGTATGACGCCTATGGGCGCAAACATTTGCCGTGGCAACAAAACAAAACGGCCTACAGCGTTTGGCTGTCGGAAATTATGCTCCAACAAACTCAAGTCGCAACGGTAATCCCTTATTTCGAACGCTTCATGCAACGTTTTCCAACCGTGATTGATTTGGCCAATGCAGAACAAGACGAGGTACTGCACCTATGGACCGGCCTTGGTTATTACGCACGTGCGCGCAATCTACACAAAGCAGCCAAAATAGTGGCCAGCGAATATGGCGGTGAGTTTCCCCTTGATATCGAACAGATGAATGCTCTACCGGGTATTGGCCGATCAACCGCTGCGGCGGTGCTTTCTTCGGTTTATAAGCAGCCGCACGCCATTTTAGATGGTAACGTAAAGCGTACTTTAGCCCGCTGTTTTGCTGTCGAAGGCTGGCCGGGGCAAAAAAAAGTTGAAACTCAATTGTGGCAACATGCCGAACAAAATACGCCAGCGCAAGATGTTGATAAATATAACCAAGCAATGATGGATATGGGGGCGATGGTCTGCACACGCAGCAAACCGAAATGTACGCTCTGCCCAGTTGAATCTTTTTGCATTGCCAATAAACAAAATAACCCACTCGATTATCCGGGTAAAAAACCAAAAACAGACAAACCAACCAAACAAACTTGGTTTGTGATGCTGCACCATAACCATCAAGTATGGTTAGAACAACGCCCTCAAAGTGGAATTTGGGGTGGATTATTTTGCTTCCCTGAAAACCCCAATAGTGCCATCGAAGATCAACTTGATCACAGAGCCATCAAAGAGAGCGCTATCCGCTCTATTCGCCCACTCATCGCTTTTCGCCACACGTTTAGCCATTATCATTTAGAGATCACACCGATCTTGGTGGAGTTATCTCAACAACCGAACATCATCATGGAAGCAAGCAAAGGTCTTTGGTATAACTTAGCCCAACCGGAACAAATCGGCTTAGCCGCTCCTGTAAAACAGTTGCTAGAAAGCCTTCCATTTGAAATTAACCCTTAAAACACCGAAGAGGAAGTGACCATGAGCCGCACTGTATTTTGTGCTCGACTAAATAAAGAAGCCGACGGTTTGGATTTTCAACTGTACCCAGGTGAATTGGGTAAACGTATTTTTGACAACATCTCAAAAGAGGCTTGGGCACAATGGCAGCATAAGCAAACCATGCTGATCAACGAGAAAAAACTCAATATGATGGACCCTGAACATCGTAAATTGCTGGAAACCGAAATGACCAACTTCCTATTTGAAGGAAAAGAGGTCCATATCGAAGGCTACACGCCACCAAGCAAATAAGAGATACCTTATTTATTTCGAGGATAATCAATGACATCATGGTAAACGCTCTGATGTCATTTTTGTATTGGGAAGATAATGAGAAAGCTGACTTACTTTTTTATTGCAATGCTACTGGCCGGTTGTAGCCGAGAATTAGTTGAACGCATATACAGCGTCGACTATGAGCCGACCAACCGTTTTGCCAAAAACTTAGCGCAATTACCCGGGCAATTTGTCAAAGATACCGCCGCCTTAGATGCACTGATCAGCAGTTTTTCTGGCAACATTGAGAAACGCTGGGGCAGTAAAGAGATCAAAGTCGCCGGTAAAAGCAACTATGTAAAATACATCGATAATTACCTGAGTCGTTCCGAAGTCAATTTCTCCACGGGAACCATTATTATCGAAACAGTTTCCCCAACTGACCCCAAAAAACATCTGCGCAATGCCATTATTACCACCTTGCTCACGCCTGATGATCCCGCACACGTTGACCTTTTCTCTTCACAAAATATCGAATTGAATGGTCAGCCATTTTTGTACAACCAAGTGCTTGATCAAGATAAACAACCGATCCAGTGGGGTTGGCGCGCGAATCGATTTGCTGATTATCTTATTGAAAATAAATTAAAAGTTAAGAACGTTGATTTCAAAAAAGCCTACTATGTGGAAATTCCTATGGTAGCGGATCATGCCTCTAAACGAGGTTATAAATACGCCGACATCGTGCACCGAGCCTCGAAAAAATATAACATTCCCGAAGATCTCATCTACGCGATCATAAAAACTGAAAGTAGCTTTAACCCCTACGCCGTCAGTTGGGCCAATGCGTATGGCTTGATGCAAGTGGTTCCTAAAACCGCAGGTCGAGATGTTTTTAAACTGGTCAAAAATAAATCTGGTGAGCCCAGTCCTGAATATCTGTTTGATCCCGAAAAAAATATTGATACGGGAACGGCCTATTTTTATATTCTGAAAAACCGCTACCTCAAAGAGGTCAGCCATCCAACGTCACTCGAATACAGTATGATTTCGGCCTACAACGGCGGCACAGGAGGAGTACTGAATACCTTTAGCAAAGATAGAAAACGAGCGATGAGGGACTTAAATTCACTGCAACCCAATCAAGTCTATTGGGCGCTGACCCAAAAACACCCTAATGCTGAATCGAGAAGGTACTTAGAAAAAGTAACAAAATTCAAAAAGGAATTTAACGCAGGTGGATAAAAAAGCGCAGCTTTGTCTAAATTCGCAGCAAACAAACCGTTTTTTCAAAAAATTTCCAAAAAGCAGTTGACGATTGAAGGGAAAATCCGTTTAATAGCGCTCCGTTGCCCGGATAGCTCAGTCGGTAGAGCAGAGGATTGAAAATCCTCGTGTCGGTGGTTCGATTCCGCCTCCGGGCACCACAAATTAAATTGTTGGTGCTTTTGTTAAAGTAGCAGCAAGCAATAAATAAAGTGCGCCGACTTAGCTCAGTAGGTAGAGCAACTGACTTGTAATCAGTAGGTCACCAGTTCGATTCCGGTAGTCGGCACCATTTATTGCCTCGATAGCTCAGTCGGTAGAGCAGAGGATTGAAAATCCTCGTGTCGGTGGTTCGATTCCGCCTCGAGGCACCATTATTTGGTGCGAAGTCTTAGACTTACACAGATAATTCCCCCTTAGTTCAGTCGGTAGAACGGCGGACTGTTAATCCGTATGTCGCAAGTTCAAGTCTTGCAGGGGGAGCCACTTTTAAAGCCAAGTCTAACGACTTGGCTTTTTTATTACCTGTCATATTTATCCAATTCCCTCTACCTCTACAGCGATTACCTCTACAACGATTGAATTATGGGTCAGTCCATTTTCCGTCAAAAACTAAAACCAGTCTGGTGAGTTTGCTCCTTTAGTGTAACCAAGCGGATAAACGTGTGTTTTTCAACGCGCTTTTATTCGCTATTTGCTCCATTCAAAGCTCCTATTTTCTTTTCAACTCCTCTTTCCCTATCTAATCTGACACTAATTTTTAACGAAAATGGGCAAAAACGAGTCACTAAGTATAGAAAAACAACAAACGACATTTTTTTTGCATTTTACTGTTGACGTTAAATGCGAAAAACCTTTTAATACACCCCGTCGCCCGGATAGCTCAGTCGGTAGAGCAGAGGATTGAAAATCCTCGTGTCGGTGGTTCGATTCCGCCTCCGGGCACCACAGTTTCTAAATTGTTGGTGCCTAGCACAGACA
>NZ_CAWNIB010000287.1:0-16321 GCF_963874405.1 Vibrio sp. V08_P9A1T1 | reverse complement strand
GTCGACAGTCAATAGAAGGTGAAGAGGTTGGTTTAAAACAATTTACTCGACCAACCCAGTTTCTTTCTTAACACGTGATAGTAGCTGTAATCTTTAGGATGAATGAGCTTTAGAATATTTGGGCTTTGGTAAATATGCACTTCATCACCGGGGGAAACCGGTAGGGATACTTGTCCATCGCAGCTAACTTCCTGTGTTCCGCGATTATCAGGCGAAACCAGCAGTTTTATCTGGCGGTTGCCATCCACAACTAAGGGGCGGCTTGAAAGGGTATGCGGGAACATGGGAACCAGTGTAATGGCGTTTAAACTGGGGGATAAAATCGGCCCGCCGCCAGAAAGTGAATAAGCGGTAGAGCCCGTTGGGGTAGAAACGATAAGGCCATCAGAGCGTTGAGAAAAAGCGAAGCTATTATCTATATAGACTTCAAATTCAATCATATGTGCAATTTTTCCGGGGTGTAATACGGCTTCATTAAGCGCTGCATTATGGCTTTTGACTTGCCCGTGGCGATGAATTTCTGTTTCCAGTAAGAAGCGTTGTTCTTCTAAATATTCGCCATTGAGTACTGCAAGTAGCCTTGGTTGAAAATCTTCTGGGTTGAGATCGGTCAAAAATCCTAAATTGCCACGATTCACCCCAATCACGGAAATGTCGAAGCGTGATAATACGCGTGCGGCACCGAGCATATTGCCATCGCCCCCAACCACAACCGCAAGGTCTGCTTTTTTGCCGATTTCAAGCAGGCTAGCGAAATGTTCCGCAGGTACACCTTCCAATATTTCACTGAGACGATCATCAATAAAGACCGGATATCCCATTGAAGTTAGCCATTGGTAAAGCTCTTTATGTGTTTGAATGGCTTGTTGATCTCTTGGTTTTCCAATGATAGCGATCACTTCAAATGGTTTTTTCATAAATTTTCCAAACTAATTAGGCTTGAATCAGGATTGTTCATCCCCATAATAAGGGCAAGTTATGCCTTTGTGCGAATTTTTGTGTGCTTAACTTTTTGAACTGTGGAGGTTAAGCGCAAAATAGTTGGATTCTGGAGATATCATGAACAACGAAGAAAACAAAATCAAAGAAGAAGAACTACAGCAAGAAGTAGTGGGTCAAGAAGCTGAAGTCGTTGGTACTGACGCGGATATCGATTGGAACGAACAAGTTGAAGTCGATGAGAAAGAGTCCCAAATTGCGCAATTAGAAGCGGCGCTACTGTCGAGCGAAGCAAAAATTCAAGAGCAAAAAGACTCGGTGCTAAGAGCGAAAGCGGAAGTTGAAAATATGCGCCGCCGTTCAGAGCAAGAGATCGATAAAGCGCGTAAATATGCGTTGAGCCGTTTTGCTGAAGAGTTGTTGCCAGTGTTAGACAACCTAGAGCGCACGATTCAAGCTGCTGACGCCGAGAACGAAGTAGTGAAACCGCTGGTGGAAGGTGTGGAACTGACACACAAAACTTTCATTGGCGTAGTTGAAAAGTTTGGCTTGAAAGAGATTAATCCTGAAGGCGAAACATTCAACCCAGAACTGCACCAAGCAATGTCAATTCAAGAGAGCCCAGATCATGAACCTAACACTGTGATGTTTGTGATGCAAAAGGGCTATGAGTTGAATGGCCGAGTGATTCGCCCTGCGATGGTCATGGTATCAAAGTAAAGAGTTGCGAAATAAGCCAAATGCTTTATTGGCGTTAATTTATTCAGTGCCAAAGAGAGGTGTACGTCGCCTCTCTTTTTTATGTCGAAATCGATTAATGTCGAGATAGAAACCTTCATTAAGTGATTTCGGGATTGAAAAAGTCGTTATTTACGCTGTTTAGTCGAAATATCATAACTTTTTTCAATTTTGCCCTTGAAAAGGTGCTGAGTGACCTTATTTATTGGGCATACGAGAAACGAACATCCTTGTTTAGTTTGTGAGTAAGGGTTGAAACCCTGTTCTCCCTCCCCCACATAGGGGGTAGCATAAAACAAAAATAGAATTTATTTGGAGATAGCCTGATGGGTAAAATCATTGGTATTGACTTAGGTACTACTAACTCTTGTGTTGCTGTTTTAGATGGCGACAAACCTCGCGTTATTGAAAACGCTGAAGGTGAACGTACAACTGCATCGGTAATTGCATATACAGATGGTGAGACGCTAGTAGGTCAGCCTGCAAAACGTCAAGCGGTAACAAACCCAACCAATACGCTATTTGCAATTAAGCGTTTGATCGGTCGTCGTTTTGAAGACGAAGAAGTTCAACGTGATATTGAAATCATGCCTTACAAAATCGTGAAGGCTGATAATGGCGATGCTTGGGTTGAAGCAAGAGGCCAAAAAATGGCCGCTCCTCAAGTTTCAGCTGAAGTTCTGAAGAAAATGAAGAAAACAGCTGAAGATTTTCTTGGTGAGCCAGTTACTGGTGCCGTTATTACGGTTCCTGCATACTTTAACGATGCACAACGTCAAGCAACGAAAGATGCAGGTCGTATTGCAGGTCTTGAAGTAAAACGTATCATCAACGAACCAACAGCGGCTGCACTTGCTTATGGTTTGGACAAACAAGGTGGCGATCGCGTTATCGCGGTATACGACCTTGGTGGTGGTACATTTGATATTTCAATCATCGAGATCGATGAAGTTGAAGGCGAGAAAACATTCGAAGTTCTAGCAACTAACGGTGACACACACCTTGGTGGTGAAGACTTTGATAACCGCATGATCAACTATCTCGTTGATGAGTTTAAAAAAGAGCAAGGCATCAACCTAAAAACTGATCCACTTGCGATGCAGCGTCTGAAAGAAGCCGCAGAAAAAGCGAAGATTGAGTTGTCATCAGCGCAACAAACAGATGTGAACTTGCCTTACATCACCGCTGATGCCGCAGGTCCTAAGCACATGAACGTGAAAGTGACACGTGCGAAACTAGAATCTCTAGTGGAAGACCTTGTTCAGCGTTCGCTTGAGCCACTAAAAGTGGCGTTGGCTGATGCAGACTTGTCTGTCGGCGACATCACTGACGTTATCCTAGTGGGTGGTCAGACTCGTATGCCTATGGTTCAGAAGAAAGTGGCTGAATTCTTTGGCAAAGAAGCGCGTAAAGATGTTAACCCAGATGAAGCGGTTGCTGTTGGTGCGGCCATTCAAGGTGGTGTGCTTGCGGGTGAAGTAAAAGACGTACTGCTACTTGACGTAACGCCTCTGTCTCTCGGTATCGAGACAATGGGTGGCGTGATGACTAAGTTGGTTGAGAAAAACACAACGATTCCAACTAAAGCGAATCAAGTATTCTCTACCGCTGAAGACAACCAAAATGCAGTAACGATCCATGTTCTACAAGGTGAGCGTAAGCAAGCCATGTACAACAAATCGCTAGGTCAATTTAACCTAGAAGGTATTCAAGCTGCACCACGTGGCATGCCACAAATTGAAGTTGTGTTTGACTTGGATGCGGATGGTATCTTGCACGTGTCTGCGAAAGATAAACAAACAGGCAAAGAGCAGAAGATCACTATCCAAGCGTCTGGCGGTTTGAGCGATGCTGAAATCGAGAAAATGGTCCAAGAAGCTGAAGCAAACAAAGAAGCGGACAAAAAGTTCGAAGAGTTAGCGACAGCACGTAACCAAGCGGACCAAATGATTCACGGTACTCGTAAGCAAATTGAAGAAGCGGGTGATGCTCTTCCTGCTGACGATAAAGTGAAGATTGAAGCGGCCATTACTGAGCTTGAAGAAGCGAAGAAAGGTGAAGACAAAGAAGCGATCGACGCTAAAGTTCAAGCGCTTATGGCTGCTGCTCAAAAACTGATGGAGATCGCTCAGCAAAAAGCTCAAGCACAACAAGCGGGTGAAGGCCAACAACAGTCTGCAGAAGACGATGTCGTTGACGCTGAGTTTGAAGAAGTCAAAGAAGACAAAAAGTAATTGATTGAGTTCCCTCCTTTTCAACGGGGAGGGCTAGGGTTGGGTGGCTCGCGAGTTTAACCCACCCTAACTTCTCTAAGAGAAGAATGAAATCAACGGTATGATGCGGGCGTTTGGGGTAACTCTTACGCCCGTATGTCTGTAATTAATGAAAACTCATTGGTGTCCATCTAACTAACAGTGTCTTTTTAGTTTGAATTCACTAGAATCTAGAGCCATTAGTTAGGTCGATATAAACACCAAGCGGCAGCGTGTCGTTTGCGGTAACAAATTGGTGACGAAGAAGATGTCAAAACGTGATTTTTACGAAGTATTAGGCGTAGGCCGAGATGCCTCTGAGCGCGATATTAAAAAGGCGTACAAGCGCCTAGCAATGAAGTTTCACCCTGATAGAAACCAAGGGGATGACAGCGCTTCGGACAAGTTTAAAGAAGTAAAAGAAGCGTATGAAATTTTAACCGATTCGCAAAAGAAAGCGGCTTATGATCAGTACGGTCATGCTGCTTTTGAACAAGGCGGAATGGGCGGTGGCGGCTTTGGTGGCGGCAGTGCTGATTTTGGCGATATCTTCGGTGATGTCTTTGGTGACATTTTCGGTGGTGGTCGTCGGGGCGGTGGTCAAGCGCGTGCACAACGTGGTGCTGACTTGCGTTACAACATGGAACTGTCTTTAGAAGAGGCCGTTCGTGGTTGTTCGAAAGAGATTGAAGTGCCAACACTGGTCCATTGTGATTCTTGTGAAGGTACTGGCGCGAAGAAAGGCTCGTCTGCGCAAACGTGTGGAACCTGTCATGGTCACGGCCAAGTGCAGATGCGCCAAGGATTTTTTGCTGTACAGCAAACCTGTCCGACTTGCCATGGTAAAGGTAAGATCATTAAAGACCCATGTAACGTGTGTCATGGACAGGGGCGTAAGCAAAAAACCAAAACGCTTAATGTTAAAATTCCAGCCGGTGTGGATACGGGCGATCGCATTCGTTTATCTGGCGAAGGTGAAGCGGGAGAAATGGGCGCTCCAGCGGGGGATTTGTACGTACAAGTTCACGTCAAAGAGCACCACATTTTTGAACGCGATGGCAACAACTTATACTGTGAAGTCCCTGTAAGTTTTGCTATGGCGGCACTTGGCGGTGAAGTTGAAGTTCCAACACTCGATGGTCGTGTAAACTTGAAAGTGCCAGAAGAGACGCAAACAGGGCGCATGTTCCGTATGCGTGGTAAAGGTGTGAAAGGCGTACGCGGTGGGGCGATCGGTGATTTGGTTGTCAAACTCGTGGTTGAAACACCAGTGAAACTGAGCGCGCGTCAAAAAGAACTATTACGTGAATTTGAAGAAACTTGCGGTGGTGAAGCGGCAAATAAGCATAAGCCTAAATCGGAAGGTTTCTTTAATGGCGTGAAAAAGTTCTTCGATGATTTAACCAGCTAATTCACTGTTGAATTATTATCTATCCAATAAGGCCTGCAATGCAGGCCTTATTCGTTCCTGATACAGGATGACTTTCTCCTCCCCTCATAAACTGAACCTTTGTGGTGTTCTATTTCCAGCATGCGCTTGGTGCGGATTCGTTGGTTGATTTCAATGTCATGACCTTATCGCTGGTTAGACATTCATCCTGGTCTTGGCCTCTGGTGCTCTGCGCCGTCGCGGTGATGGTGTAGCTACTGGCTGCGGAGCTGGCGACTGAAAACTGATAGCGTTCAGAATCGCTTTCACAGATGACGCAATTTCCCCCTGAAATGATCCCGCTCCAGTCATAACCCTTATCGTAGTGATGCTCCAGTTCCAGTTGAATTCTCCCCATATCGGCGAGTGCGGTGGTTCGGTGCCCTTTTAAAACGTGCTTGGTATAACTTGGATAAGCGATTGCAGACAGTACGCCAATAATCACAACCGCAATCAATAATTCGATCAATGTCATCCCGAACGACCGCCGGTTGTGGTTGTTGCATTTAGAATTTCGAATCATCACGTGGAGTTCCTTGTTGATTTACCCGCTATTTTTATTAGGTGATAGCATTCGCGCAAGGTGAATTTTGTTTCATATTTTAATTACATAGGAATTTGGGAAATGGCTCGCGGGTTTACTTTACTTGAGCTGCTTATCACGGTTTCCGTTTTGTCTATTTTACTCACGATAGCGGCTCCCAATTTCAAACAAGTCAGTGATACGCAAAAGATGCAACGTTTAGCGGGTGAGATTAATGGCTTGATGATGAGCGCCCGTTCGGAAGCAGTAATGAGAAAGCAGCCGCTATGGGCGCATATTGTCATGTCGGGTTCGGTTAATAGCCAAGGTGAATGGCAAATCGTGCTGACTAATTCAGGAACCTATCCCGGGGGGCAAGTGATTTCATCGCTATCGGGGCAACCTTATCGCAATATTGAATTGGGGGTGAATTACCCGTCAAATCAGATCCATTTTGAAGCCATTAATGGCCGAGCTGTAAATGGGAGCCTTGATTTTTCAACACACCAAGGTGCACTCAAATTCACGACCTATAGACCTTCAGGACGAATGCGCCTATGTGGTAATGGAGGAGACTATTTTGGTTTTAAGCAGTGCAGCTAACATACCGAGAGCAAAAAAGCATACCTATAAAGCTCATATCGCTGAAACCAAGCAGATGGGGGCAACGTTAATTGAGTTCATGGTGGCATCCATGCTTGGCTTGATTGCGATAGCCATTATCGGCTCTGTATTCATCACTGGGCAGAAGGTAGCGACCGAAAGAGGCAAGGAGCTACTACTACTGCAACAAGTGACGGGCGCGCTGCAATACCTCAAACAAGATATTCAACGTGCAGGTTATGATGGCGGTCATGGTAACTCACTCACGTTATTGGATAGCGATGATATCGTTTTTGTTTCGGCCGACCAATCAACGCTCGCGTATGCCTACCTTGATGATACGGGGGCAACGAAACAGATCAGAAATGTTGGGTTTGTCATGACTTCTGGCGCGTTGGGTGTCTGTGACAGGCCGACGTCTGTGATTTCAGGGGCCAAAACCGTTTCCCAAGCGACGGCTGGTTGCTCTGCTATTTTTGATACTAACCAGATTAATGTGACTCATTTTCAAGTCCAGCGAGCATCATTAGCGGCGAATGGTGTGAGCTCAGCCTACATGACGATCTCTATGGCGGCAGAGTTGGTGGGGGATAGCCGTGTATCAACATCATTTGGAGTGGCAATAAAACAAAGGAATTGGCAGTAATGAAGCAAGCTCAGCAAGGCGCTGTAACGTTATTGATCACCACGCTTTTGTTGGTGCTCGCTTTAGTGGTGGCATTAGGCTCCTACCGTTCGCTCTTTTTTCAGATCAAACGAGCACAAAATGAGGTGCAAGCGAGGCAACAGCATTGGCGAGCAGAAGGGGGGCTTGAGTGTGGTTATAGCCATATTGTGAACAATAAAAATAGTTCAATTCCAAATAACCTCAATACCTTGTGTGTCGATTTAGAGTTAACGTACCTCTCTGCAGACCCTACTAACGCCAGTACACTTATGTCCCAGTATCAAATGACGACGTTGAAAAAGAACATTCTGTTTCAACGTGGGAGAAGTCCAGGAGCCATTCGCTCTACTTCAGACTTAATAGTGTTTGGCTCTACACTTATTTCTCCACCAGATCCCGGGCCCCAAAATAGTGATGGGAAATATGAATGCGCGGCTATCGCCGTTGCTAAATATGTTATTGCTACGGCGGGAGTGACAAATAATGGTGTTGGGAGTGCTATTCAAAAACCAAGCGCTGTTTTTGACAATAGTGCCGATTGCGCGCCGACGCATAAAACGAACAGTAGTTCACAAAGCGGTATTTGGAAAAATAGTCGCGGTCTTTATGAGGCAGTCGATGTCAAAAATGATATTTACCGAGATGAAACGCTAAACCCATTTAAAGATCTCTTTGGTTACGAACGGGGAGAATGGGAAAAAGCACGCGACGATACTGAATTTAAGTTCTTGAGTTACACAATGACCAGTGGTGATGTTGATTGTGTTTCGAAATTTAAAGGTGCTTTGGTTCTTGGTCAGCCCAATCAAGTATGGATTGATGGCAGTTGTCAACTGAACCAAGCATCGATTGATATAATATCAACCATACAAAATGCTCATCCTGGAACTTACCTTTTTTTGCTGGTGCATAATGGTGTATTAGGGATTCGAGGGAGTGGCAGCATTCAAGGGGTGCTCTTTCACTTTAACAGTGGATTTACCGCTGATACGGCAAATTGGAATGGATTTGATACTGAACTCATCGCGGATCTCAATGCTAATTTTGATGCACCGATAAAAACATTGTACGGCAGCGCTACCACCTTGACGCCAAAGCACGCTACCTACTTACAGTCGGGATCTTTTCAATTTACCGGAGGAATGGCCTTTGATACCCAAGGTCAGATAGCACTATTTTATAACTCGCTACGTTTGCAATATAACAGTGATATTGAAAACAGCTTTTCCTTTTCGGTTCCACCTAGATGGCAAAAAGGTTCATGGAATGATCTCTAAACAGCAAGGATTTAGCCTAATAGAAGTAATGATATCGTTTGTTCTAATTGGTGTTGGGGCACTGGGTTTGGTCAAATTACAAGTGTTGGTTGAGCAAAAGGCGGATTTTGCCGTTCATAGTATCGAAGCACTACATTTGGCCGAACAAAAGTTGGAATGGTTTCGTAGCCGTGGCGCTTCTGCCGCGATTTCTACTCTCACGCCAGCGAATTTTGATAGTGATATTGTTAACGGACAAGATAACTCACATCCCTTTTATACGCTCAGTTGGTCAGTACCAACGGTCTCTTTATCGGGCTCACTGAAAACCATTTATATCGAGTCCTATTGGCATGATCGTCAGGGAAATAAGCAGTCGGTTGAGCTGAAAACCATGATTTCGCAGTTCAGTGAGTTTGATTAGCGTCTCGATGCTTATACAAAAATGAAATATTTGATTTTGCAAATTGGTTACTGATTTGTAGGAAAAAAGAGCATAAGAATGTGTTTGGATTGTTGTGGCGGAATGCCATTTTTGCAAAATATGTCCCCGTTTTTGTAAAAAACTGTAGAAGCTTGTGCTTTAGTTGAGGCTTTTTTATAGAATAACCGACGATTAATAGGTCGGCTAAATAAATTGATATAGGCCTACAGCAGCAACATCACATATGGAGTTACGAATGAGTAACCAAGTCGTAAAACAAGCACCATTTCCGAAGCCGAGCGGTATGGATCGCTTTTTAAATTTTATTGAACGTGCAGGAAATAAAATTCCTGACCCTGCGATTTTGTTCTTCTGGGCACTGATTATTGTTTGGGTTTCATCGGCACTGTTATCGAATGTGACATTTGATTTGAGCAACCCTCGAACGGGTGAAGCATTGCAAGTGAATAACTTACTGACAGGTAAAGCGCTCGCGAGTTTTCTAGCCAATATGGTGACCACATTCACCAGCTTTGCGCCGCTAGGTATCGTGCTGGTTGCCATGCTCGGTGTGGGAGTGGCTGATTCTTCAGGGTTTATCACTACAGGCCTTAAGAAAATGCTAAATTTCACGCCAGCGAAACTACTAACACCGATGCTGATTTTGGTGGCGATAGTGTCGCATACGGCTGCTGATGCTGGTTATGTATTGGTTATTCCTCTGGGTGGGATTATTTTCCATGCGGCAGGGCGTCATCCACTGGCCGGTATTGCAGCCGCATTTGCTGGTGTTTCTGGTGGCTTTTCAGCGAACTTTATCCCTTCTGGTATTGATCCTTTGCTCGCTGGTTTTACACAAACCGCCGCACAAATTTTGGATCCTCAATACATAGTGAATCCGCTGGCGAATATTTTCTTCACGGGTTTATCTTCGGTGATCATCGTCGCGATTGGTTGGTATGTGACTGAGAAAATTATTGAACCTCGTCTAGCGAATATGCCTGTCGATGAAGATGCGGAAATAGCGCCTGATCTAGGAACATTCAGCGCAACGGAATCGAGAGCATTTCGTTTTGCTGGCTGGGCAATGGTGGTAGGTATTGCATTACTAGTAGCGGCTTTGATCCCAGAAAACTCAGCACTGCGTTCGCCTGATGGTGAGCTAACGGCCTTTTCTGCGCCAGTGATGAAGTCGATCGTTCCTTTGATTTTTATCTTGTTCATTATTCCGGGAATTGTGTATGGCCGAGTGGCTGGCACCTTTAAAAACAGTAATGACGTGATAAAAGCGATGTCTGGCACCATGGCTACGATGGGCGCATACATAGTGATGTCGTTCTTCTGTGCTCAGTTCCTATCAGCGTTTGGTCAGTCTAATATTGGTACTATGTTGGCATTGTATGGCGCTGAAGGCTTAAAAGCGATGGACTTACCCGGCCAAGCAACGATTGTGGGGATGATTTTACTCACGGCTAGCGTTAATTTGCTGGTGGGTTCGGCCTCGGCAAAATGGGCATTGATTGGTCCAATTCTGGTACCTATGCTGATGGCGGTAGGGATTTCTCCCGAGCTATCGCAAGCGGCTTACCGCGTGGGCGATTCGGTTTCTAACATTATCTCTCCACTGATGGTCTTCTTCCCATTAGTCGTGGTGTATTGCCAACGTTATGTAAAATCGACGGGCATTGGCACCTTGGCTTCAATGATGATGCCTTTCTCCATTGCGATGCTGATTGGTTGGACGCTGTTCCTGCTCGCTTACTGGGCTTTTGGTATTCCGCTAGGGGTGCAAGCGCCTTACACATACAGCTTGTAGCGTTAACATTATTTATCGAGTCTGAATTTAAAGCCCGCGAGTGTATCGCGGGCTTTTTCAATCTTATTTGTGCAGATGCTGTGCGTGAAATGCTAAGTGATCATCAATGAAACTTTGAATGAAAAAATAACTGTGATCATAACCTTTATGCATTCTTAACGAGAGTGGGCTATTACTCGCTTGTGCAGCGGCGAGTAAGCGTTCAGGTTTAAGCTGTTCGTGTAAAAACGGGTCTTCCTCTCCTTGGTCAACCAAAATGGGTAAGGATGATGAGTGAGTGGTGAGCAATTCAACCGCATCGTATTGTTTCCAATCTTGCAGGTTACTACCAAGGTAGTGGCGAAATGCTTTTTGCCCCCAAGGGCAGTGTATTGGGTTGCTTATCGGGCTAAAGGCTGAAATCGAGCGATAGCGTTGAGGGTTTTTCAATCCGATGGTTAATGCACCATGGCCACCCATACTGTGTCCTGCAATCGCTCGCTGTTGGTTTACGGGAAAATGTTGCTCTATTAAGGCTGGAAGTTCTTGCACAATGTAGCTGTACATTTGGTAGTACTTATCCCAAGGCGCTTGAGTTGCGTTGAGGTAAAATCCTGCGCCAAGGCCAAAATCATACGCTCCTTGCGGGTCGTCAGGAACACCTTCACCTCTTGGGCTGGTATCGGCGGCAACAATCGCGATACCGAGCTTAGCCGCGCTTTGAAATGCGCCAGCTTTTTGCATGAAGTTTTCATCGCTGCATGTTAAGCCGGATAACCAATACAACACCGGAACC
The DNA here is from genome assembly GCF_963874405.1 of Vibrio sp. V08_P9A1T1. Taxonomy (NCBI): domain Bacteria; kingdom Pseudomonadati; phylum Pseudomonadota; class Gammaproteobacteria; order Vibrionales; family Vibrionaceae; genus Vibrio; species Vibrio sp. V08_P9A1T1. The sequence goes on along the minus strand of NZ_CAWNIB010000287.1, from coordinate 4,899 downwards.
GATTGATAGGCCGCTTGAGGTGGAAGATAAATAGCAAAACGCATACTGCACCCTAGTACTTGTGATGAATGCGTGTACTGTTTATGCCAGCCTTCAAATACTTTGGCTTGGCTAATGTTTTCAATGTGCATAGCAAGTTTCCCCACCCAGCCCTTTAAGAGAAAAGGGCTGACTATTAAGGCTTATTGGTCAAAATGAATCACAGAACGAATACTTTCGCCTTTATGCATTAAATCAAAGGCTTGGTTGATATCCTCTAAACCCATGGTATGGGTAATAAACTCTTGCAAACCAAATTCGCCTGCCAGATAGCGCTCGACAATGTGTGGCAGTTCCGAGCGGCCTTTTACGCCGCCAAATGCACTACCACGCCATACTCGGCCCGTCACTAATTGGAAAGGGCGAGTTGATATTTCTTGGCCCGCGCCAGCCACACCAATAATGACCGATTCTCCCCAGCCTTTATGGCAGCATTCTAACGCTTGGCGCATTACATTGACGTTACCGATGCACTCAAAAGAAAAATCAACACCGCCATCAGTCATCTCAATAATCACTTCTTGGATTGGCTTAGTCAGAGTTTTCGGGTTCAGGCAGTCCGTTGCACCAAGCTGAGTAGCAAGCTCAAACTTACTCTCATTGATATCAATGCCAATAATACGGCTGGCACCGGCCATTCTTGCGCCAATAATGGCGGAAAGCCCGATGCCGCCTAGGCCAAAGATGGCCACAGTATCACCTTGTTTAACTTTGGCCGTATTGAGCACCGCGCCCATGCCCGTTGTGACACCACAACCGAGCAAGCAGACCTCTTCTAATGGCGCCGCTTTATTGACCTTAGCCAAGGAAATTTCTGGCAACACGGTATACTCAGAAAAGGTGGAGCAACCCATATAATGGAAAATGGGTTGGCCGTCTTTATAGAAACGTGTAGTGCCATCCGGCATTAATCCTTTTCCTTGCGTTTCACGTACTGCTTGGCACAGGTTGGTTTTACCTGATTTACAGAATTTGCATTCACCACACTCTGCGGTGTACAAGGGAATGACATGATCTCCTACCTCGACGCTGGTTACCCCTTCACCAATCCTCTCAACGATACCGCCGCCTTCGTGGCCGAGGATAACCGGAAAAATCCCTTCAGGGTCCTCACCAGATAGCGTAAAGGCATCGGTATGACAAACGCCGCTCGCAATAATACGCACCAACACTTCGCCTTTTTGGGGCAACATAACGTCAACCTCCTCGACTTTTAGCGGTTGATTTGGCCCCCACGCAATCGCCGCGCGAGATTTAATGAATTGATGTGATGACATAAGATTTTCCTTTGCACATTACTTGAAGTTTCAAGTGAGTTGGGGAGAGTGACAGTATATTCCCTTCTTGAAATTTGATAATCGGTCTAAAATAAGAATCACTTTTACTTATCAGTAATAATTAAGATGGCGAGTTGGGAAGGCATTCATGAATTTGTTGCGGTGGCTGAAACTGGAAGTTTTACCGCAGCAGCGCACAAACTATCGACATCAGTAGCGAATGTCAGCCGACGTATTGCGCTATTAGAAGAGCGCTTGGCGGTAAAGTTGTTGCAACGTACCACGCGGCGAGTCTCCCTGACCGAAGCGGGTCAACTCTATTATCATCAGTGTCGGCAATTGGTTGAAGGCTTAGCGCAGGCTGATCTTGCTGTCACGCAGATGCAGCAAACGCCGTCAGGTTTACTGAAAGTGACCGCTCCGGTGACTTATGGTGAGCAGAAAGTCGCGCCTTTGCTGCATGAGTTTTTACAGTTACATCCTCAATTGGAGTTGGAACTGATACTCACTAACCAAAAATTGGATCTGATTGCGGAAGGAATTGATGTCGCCGTACGATTAGGGCAGTTAGATGATTCGAGTTTTATTGGCAAAAAGTTATCCAACCGACAACTGTTTGTCTGCGCTAGCCCTGACTATTTGGTGAAATATGGCACTCCCTATTCATTGTCAGAGTTGGTTCATCACCAATGTTTACAAGGCACTATGAACTATTGGCGATTTAAGGATCAGCAACGCTCTCGTGAAATCGGTGTTAAAGGAAAAATTAAATGCAACAGCGGTGTGGCGTTATTGAATGCCGCGTTGCAAGGGATTGGAATCGCACAATTGCCCGACTATTATGTAGAGCCGTATTTGCTCTCGGGTGAGTTGCAAGAAGTGCTACATCAGTACCGAGATGATCGTGAAGGTGTATGGGCCTTATACCCACAAAATCGCCATTTGTCCTCAAAAGTTAGGCTGCTGGTGGATTTTCTGGCAGAACGGCTATCGTCCGCTAACGGCAAAGGCTAGTGAAAGAGAAAATAGGATATATGAATACACAGTTTACCGTTCAAGATCAAAAGTTTATGCGCCGAGCCATCGCGCTTGCCAATCTTGCAGAACAAGCAGGTGAAGTGCCTGTGGGCGCTGTGCTTGTTAAAGATGGCGAAATCATTGCTGAAGGTTGGAATGCCTCTATTGGTCAACATGATGCGACAGCGCACGCTGAAATTCAGGCTTTGCGTCAAGCAGGTCAACGGTTACAAAATTATCGTTTGCTTGATACTACCTTATACGTCACTTTAGAGCCCTGTCCAATGTGCGCAGGCGCACTGCTGCATAGCCGAGTCAAAAGGATTGTCTTTGGCGCTCCAGATCTCAAAGCTGGGGCGGCCGGTACGGTGCTGAATTTATTTGAAAGCCAAGCCTCCTATCATTACGCGACGGTCGATAAAGGATTGTTAGAAGAGGAGTGTCGGGAGCAACTGCAATCTTTTTTTAGACGAAGACGCGCAGAGATACAGGCGGAAAAACAGCGGAATAAGCAACAGAGTGATGGGTTTTAGCAAACATCCACTTTGAGTAGATGTTTGCCGCTGAAGGTTAAGCAGAGATTAATTGCATAAACGCACGGTTACGCCAGATAATTTTCTTTTTATTATTGGATAACATACGCTTACGACGGTTCGCTGCCACCGTTTTATTAAGGTGTTTTGATAGCTTTTTACGTTTAAGCATAAACAACCTCCTACTGCTGAGTTTTGACAATGATCCCTAATGGTTTAGGGTGCCTTATGACAATCTTAATCTGCCTTTATAGTGCAGGATTGTTACCATAATATGAAACTTAGGAAACGATCTTTTTCACGTTTTGATGTATGGGCTGCACACTTGGAAATCAAGTGTGCAATTTTCGTTCAACGTGGAAGATTTAGCTATTATTATGCTTATTGAGCTATGGGGTCGAGATACTGATTATCCTGCGCCTCATCGGCCGATTCCATAGCTTCTAACGCGGCCTCCTCCTCCTCAATACTGATCACAACCAAATCATCAGTACCTGAACTATTGTCTATCTGCTTTTGTTGATCAACATGGCCAATAATACTTTGATAATAGCGACGAATATTTTCAACGTAGGCCTTGGCTTCGTCACCTCGCGCGTAGCCATATCGAGTCTGGCTGAAGTATTTCTTTTGTCTCAGTTGAGGGAGGCGTTCTTTGACTTCAGTCCATGAATCAGGGTTCGCACCTTGTTGCTTGGTTAAGCGTCTTGCATCCATCATATGCCCATAGCCGACGTTATAGGAAGCGAGAGCAAACCAAATTTTCTCATGTTCTGGGATGGAGTCTGGTATACGCTGTACCATCCGACGCAGGTATTCGACACCACCACGAATCGATTGTTCCGGATCAAGTCGATTGGCGACACCAACACTTCTTGCCGTAGGGAGAGTCAACATCATCATACCGCGGACTCCGGTGGGGGATTTAGCTAACGGATTCCAATGAGACTCTTGATAAGCTAAGGCGGCAATCAATCGCCAATCAAACTCGTCAGAATATTGTTGGAAAAGAGGGGCCCATTTTGGTAAGCGGACATCGAGTGCTCTAATAAAGGCGCGCGTATCGACATAATCAAACGTGCCCACGTGACCAATATATTTCTCTTCCAAGGCCGCTAATTGACCAGATTGTTTAAGGTTGCCAAAAAACTCAATCATCAAGGCGTATAAGCTTTCATCTTCAGAGCGACGCATATACCAAGCGATAGGCTGATCTTCAGTTAATTCAAAGGCGACGGCTAAGTCAGGGTAGATTCGCTGCGACAGCGAGACTTCGACCGAATCTGCCATGGTAAATAGCAGTTCGCCATTCGAAACCTGTTTTAAAAGGTCGTTAACGTCGGCGTTATTATTCACATTGTACTGAAACTCTGGGTAGATCTGTTTAATGTCGCTGAGCGTATTTTCAAAGTGGGATTCATTCACGATAGAAAAAACGCTGTCACCTTCATGCCCAGCAATCAGTTCCGGTTGTTTTTCCAGTAATTGTTTTAAATTTCTTGGACGCCAGTTGCCTTTCTTATAGACGACTTGTTGGCTGACATAGTAATAAGCGGGCCCTGTTCTGTACTCATTCAAGCGTTGATTCGATTGACTTAACCCTGCTGCAACAACGTCGATTTCCCCATTTTTCAGTGCAGGAAAGAGACTAGACAACCGATAAGCGGGTTTCATCTCTAGTTTAACCCCAAGCTGATTGGCAAATTCGCGCGCTAGTTCGTAGTCCAGCCCTGCAGGGCCATCTGGGCCAATGTAGTAGGAGAGTTGATTGTTCAACGTACCCACTCGCAATACGCCACGTTCACGAATATGGTCAAGCTCGCTTTTAGGATCTGAATCGATTTGGCAACCGACGACAAAAAGAGTGAGTAGGAAAATGGACAATGAGCGATGAAGCTGAATCAGATAATACTTTGGCATTTATGAGCGATCTCTTACATCAATTACTGCCTTTATATCAAAGGCGGCCATATTGGCAAAGTTTCAGATCAAAAACGGATGAAAAAGTGTCGGCGACCACGCTAATGTGGCTG
>NZ_CAWNIB010000286.1:0-16392 GCF_963874405.1 Vibrio sp. V08_P9A1T1 | reverse complement strand
AAGTTTGGGTTCGCCTCCACAACCGTCCCATCGGGAGTAAAAGAAATCACAGCCATTGACTTATCGACAGCGTCAAAAGTTGCAGCTTGCTTATCCGATTGTTCTTTTGCAGCAGTGACATCACTGGCAATCTTCACCACCTTAACCACTTTTCCTTGCTCATCTTTTACTGGGATGTACGTGGCTTCAATCCACACTTTATTATGGTTTTTAGTTAAACGGCAAAACGTCCCCGCATGAGGTTTACCTTGCGCTAAATTTTGCCAAAGTTGACTATATCGAGGCGCATTAACAAATTCACTTTCACAGAACATTCGATGATGCTGGCCCACCACTTCCGATAATGAATAACCCAACACTTGTAAGAATGAGGAGCTGGCAGTCAGAATATGTCCTTGTGGATCAAACTCAATATAAGCCATCGTGCGTTTTATTGAATCAACCACCAGTTCATCACTACTCTTTTTAGACTGTTGATTGCTGTTTGGCTTCCGACTAAACAAACCCATAGTTTTTCCTTAGTATTAGAGCGGCTGATATAGACGTAATGGTTTGCTCTCATCAAACGCCTAAAACCTACCTATTTATTGTTGTCTAGGATGTATAAATAAACGATTTAAGCATAGTCTGTTACTTCTCAATTAACCACACGACTTCAGCAAAACGGCTTAATCCTCGTTGACTGATCTTAGGGTGATTTTCATCAGCATCGTCACGAAACAGACACGTCACTTTGCAATCAGTGAATAACGACTCAACTTCATTTTTGGCGACACAGAATGGAGGGCCCATCATTTCACTTTGAACGTAATCCAGCGTCACAAGCAGCACCCTTCCGCCCTCTTTCAACAATGAAAGCAAGCGAATAACGTACTCCTCTCGCATTTCGGGGGGCAGCGCAACTAACGCCGCTCGGTCGTAGATAAGCTCAACCGCTTTTAGCGGCGCACTAAAGACATCTCCGGTATAAATCATCAGTTCATCAAACTGATACAGTTCATGCGCTCCATTTAAGCGAGTGACCGTTGGCGTATAAAAATGCTCGGCAAAAAAGGAACGAACGGCAATTTCACTCAGCTCTACACCCTGAACCTGTTCATGCTGGGAAGCGAGCCATATCAAATCTTCACTTTTTCCGCACAATGGTACAAATACACTTTCATTTCGTTGAGGTGAGAGTTGAGGCCAATATTCGGTCAACAATGGGTTCACATCTTCTAAGTGAAATCCTATTTGGTTGGAGGCCCATTTCTTGTGCCAAAACTCGGGATCTTTCATTATCTTCGTGCTCTACGATTAAAATCTACAGCCAGACAAAGTACATGCTACTGACTAATAAGTGAATCCCCAACAGGTTAAACAAACAGCACAAAGACAGATAAAGATGTTCATATTTGGTTCATCCTCATTAGATACACTTGGTAACACATCAAATTGAACAGATAGCCTAGCGAGGCGTCTGAAGATAAGACCTGTGATAAAGCGCAAAATTATGGATTAATTGTTCCACGAGCTATTGAGTTGACTTTGTTTAGCCCAAGATCTCATAGCAAGCGACTCTGGTTATCACGTGTTTAGGTCTATTTTGGTTTCACCTTTTACCTAGACTAAGTTAAGGAGAATGAATGAGCCTATTTTTACGTACTACGGCACTGATGCTTTTAGTACTAAGCAGAGCCCCTGCCTTTGCAGCCGTTCCGTTCAATTCAGAAAGTGATGCCAAAGTTGGTGAATCGAAAAATCAACTCTCATCTAAACTGTTCAAGCATAGTTTAAGCGGTTTATATGGCATCCAGTCCACCAACAACCAGCCTTTGCAACCCTACAACGATTTTGCAATTCTCTACAGTAAAGCTCACCAAGCTCAACGTGAACTTGAAACATTGTGCAGAAGTACTGCTTTACTGACATCAACAGAGGCTCACTTTTCTGGCGTGAAATCACGTGACCGAGCATTAAGTAAAATAGAACATGAATTAGGTGGGCGAGCTGATAGGATCACAGATTTAGCCAGAACAACCCTTGTGGCAAATGATGTACCAAGCTTAGTCGAGGCTTATGAAGTATTAAGCCGAGAAGCCAGTATCGTAAAAGTAAAGAACCGCTTTAAATCGCCTGCCGCATCGGGCTATCGCGATTTAAACTTACTGGTTCAACTTCCTAAAACCAATGTCATTGCAGAAGTACAATTACATCTTAAAGCCATTGCCGATGTGAAAAATGGCCCCGAGCATCGTTTCTATGAACAGATCCAGAAGTTTGAACGTGTCGCCGCATTAGAGAAGCGAGCGTTACATGATATTGAAAAGGCGCAAATTAACCAGTTTCGTCGCCAATCTATCGAACTCTACCAAAACGCCTGGCAGCCGTATATCACCACTCATATTCAAGCAGCCTAATACGTTCAGAACCTTTAACTCACCATAAACAGAAAAAAAAAGACCACGCATAGCGTGGTCTATTGCTCGGTCTATTTTTCGACATTAATGTTCTCGACTCGGGCTTTTAATTTCTGCCCTGGGCGGAACGTTACGACACGTCGAGCGGAGATAGGAATATCCTCACCTGTTTTTGGGTTTCGACCCGGACGCTCGTTTTTGTCTCGTAGATCAAAATTACCAAAACCAGATAGTTTTACCTGTTCGCCACTTTCAAGCGCCTTGCGAATCTCTTCGAAAAACACTTCAACCGTTTCCTTGGCATCCCGTTTACTGTATCCAAGCTTTTCAAACAGGTTTTCAGCCAATTCGGCCTTTGTGAGCGCCATAAAACTTCCCTCAAAGCTATGTTAAACCTTGCTGCTTCTAAGCAGCGCCAAAGCATTTTCGCTTAGCCAATCAATAAGATATCGGCTTTACCTGAAAAGTGTATGCCAAGCTTCTGATTTTCGCCAGCTTTTTTATTCGCAACAATATTAATAGTTTCATCAAAATAAGCGCATATACTGGCTGCATTTATACAATTAGACGTCGAAGATTGAGAAAAAACACTGACAATTTAGTTAGTTATATCATAACAGCCAACATTTTCAGAATTTCATACTATTTTGAATGGATATCGATTTCTGATAAAAAAATTCATATAACCTGTTAAATCATAGACTTGTTTAACACTAACTTGTCACTAAATTGCATATAAAAAAGCAGGCCCAACTTGAACCTGCTCAAATATACTTAGGCTACTTTCTGAATTAGTCGCGCAGGGCTGCACCAAACTGTGCCGCTACTGAAGTCACAATCGATTCAACAGCGCTTGCAATATCGGCTTCTTCTAAAGTACGTTCAGTCGATTGAAGCATCAACGCAATTGCTAAACTCTTCTTGCCCTCTTCAACCCCTTTGCCTACATAAACGTCAAACAGTTTCGCCTCTTTTAGAAGCTCACCACCAGCATTACGACATGCATCGACAATATCACCTGAAGCAATGGCGCCATCAACAACCAGTGCTATATCACGGCGGTTCGCTGGGAACTTAGACAGTGATGCAGCTTCTGGAATTACACGGGTGTTCACCGCTGACCATTCAAGTTCAAATACGATGGTGCGGCCATTCAAGCCAAACTTACGCTCAAGCTCTGGATGAACAGTGCCTATCACCCCAATAATCTCACCATCGACAACGATGGCGGCCGATTGCCCAGGGTGCAGCGCTGGGTGTGCAACAGAAGTAAAGCTGTAAGCTTTGCCGTTGGCGGTTAAATCAAGAATGGCTTCCAAGTCACCTTTTAGATCGAAGAAATCAACCGTTGCGGTGTCCATGTTCCAGTGCTCTTCACCACGAGTACCAGATATTACACCCGCGAGCATAGGCTCTTGGCGCATACCGTTCTCTGCCGAGACATCAGGAATAAAACGCAAACCATATTCAAACAAACGAACGCGTGGCTGCTGGCGTTTCTGGTTATGAACCACGGTATTTAATAGACCTTGGATCAAGCCCAAACGCATCGCCGACATATCAGCAGAAATAGGATTAGGTAGAATGAGTGGTTCAACATCTGGAACAATCAGTTTCTGCTGCTCTGGCTCAACGAAGCTGTAGGTGATCGCTTCATGGTAACCACGGTCAACTAACAAATGACGAACACGCTTAAGTGGCAAGTTTGCTTCTTGGTGGTCATTCATGCTCAATGCTGCAACGGGAGCTTGATTAGGGATATTGTTGTAACCGTAAATACGGCCAATTTCCTCAATCAAGTCTTGCTCAATCGCGATATCAAAACGCCACGTTGGCGCGGTAGCGACCCAACTGTCTGCGCGACTCTCAACACTCATACCTAAACGTTTTAGGATTTCAACCACATCAGCATCCGCAATGTGATGACCAAGCAAACTGTCCAGTTTAGTGCGACGAAGTGTGACTTGATTTGGTTTAGGTAAATCCGTTTCAGACTCAACACTAACCACAGGTGCAACTTCACCGCCACAAATATCAACCAGCAACTGCGTCGCTCGTTCCATCGCACTGGCTTGCAACGCGTAGTCAACACCGCGCTCAAAACGCATGGATGAATCAGTATGTAGGCCATAGCTACGAGCACGACCGCGGATATGGTCTGGTGCAAAGAAAGCACACTCAAGCAGTACATCTTGGGTTTCTGAGCTAACGCCTGAACCTTCACCACCAAAAATGCCCGCAATGGCTAATGCTTTATTGTGATCGGCAACAACCAGCGTATCGACATTCAACTTAGCTTCTGTACCATCGAGTAGCGTAAGTTTTTCATCCTGCTCGGCCATACGAACAACAATACCGCCTTCGATCTTGGCAAGATCAAAGGCATGCATCGGTTGGCCTTGTTCAAGCAAGATATAGTTAGTGATATCAACCACTGGATCAATTGAACGTAGACCACAACGGCGTAACTTCTCTTGCATCCAAAGCGGTGTTTGGGCTTGAACATTAATGTTTCTAACCACGCGACCAAGATAACGCGGACAAGCGGCCGGTGCTTTCACTTCAATAGAGACTTTATCTTCAATTGAAGTAGGAATAGTGGTGACCGATAGCTCAGTGACATCAATGCGGTTCAATACACCTACTTCACGAGCAAGGCCACGAATACTAAAGCAATCTGCGCGGTTCGCGGTCAAATCGACATCAATAGTCACATCATCTAAGCTTAGGAATTCGCGGAAATCAGTACCAACGATGGCATCTTCTGCAAGCTCCATAATGCCAGCGGATTCAACATCAATCCCTAGCTCACTGAATGAACAAAGCATGCCGTGAGAAGGTTGACCACGTAATTTTGCTTTTTTAATCTTGAAATCGCCGGGCAGTACCGCACCAACAGTCGCTACCGCCACTTTTAAGCCTTGGCGGCAGTTTGCTGCACCACAAACGATATCAAGCAGTTCTTCCTCACCCACGTCAACTTTCGTTACACGCAGTTTGTCGGCATCTGGATGTTGACCACATTCAACAACGTGACCCACTTTGACGCCAGTAAATTCACCGGCGACAGCAAGAACGTCATCGACTTCCAAGCCTGCCATTGTAATTTGATGTGTAAGTTCGTCAGTCGTAACCGCAGGGTTAACCCACTCACGAAGCCATGATTCGCTGAATTTCATTGTGTTTACCCTTGAATTACTTGAATTGTTTGAGGAAGCGCAGATCGTTCTCAAAGAACGCGCGTAGGTCGTTGACGCCATAACGAAGCATCGTTAAACGCTCAACACCCATACCAAATGCAAAGCCAGAATATTTTTCAGGGTCAATACCAACACTGCGCAAAACGTTCGGGTGAACCATGCCACAGCCTAGAACTTCAAGCCATTTACCATTTTTACCCTTCACATCCACTTCCGCAGAAGGTTCTGTAAATGGGAAATAAGAAGGACGGAAACGCACTTCAACTTCTTCTTCAAAAAAGTTACATAAGAAATCGTTCAAAATACCTTTAAGCTGAGCAAAATTGACGTGCTCATCAACCAACATTCCTTCAACTTGGTGGAACATTGGTGTGTGTGTTTGGTCGTAGTCATTACGATATACGCGGCCCGGCGCAATAAAACGAAACGGCGGTTGACCATTTTCCATAGTGCGAATTTGCACACCTGACGTGTGTGTACGCAACATTAAATCTGGATTAAAGAAGAAGGTATCGTGATCAGTACGTGCTGGGTGATCGGCAGCAATATTCAACGCATCAAAGTTGTGGAAGGCGTCTTCAATTTCAGGGCCAGATTCAACATGAAAACCAAGCTCACCAAAGAACTGCTCAATACGTTCAACTGTGCGAGTCACTGGGTGTAAGCCACCATTTTCAATGCGGCGTCCAGGCAAAGTAACGTCAATCGTTTCAGCCGCTAGTTTGGCTTCTAACTCTGCTCGCTGCAAAGCATCTTTACGCGTAGCAATGGCGTGTTGCACTGTCTCTTTCGCAACGTTGATCTCTTGACCTGCAGCGCGACGTTCTTCGGGTGGCAATTTACCTAGGCTCTGTAGCTGAGTGGTTAACTCACCTTTTTTACCCAAGTACTGAACACGCACTTCATCAAGTGCGACTAGCGAATCAGCAGCATTAATCGCTGCGGTCGCATTAGCAATAATCTCTTCTAGATGTTGCATCGTTTCCTCATCTACCTGTAGGTAGTGTCCATATAGGATGTTTTTGTATTTTTCAGATAGCTGCACATAGTATCGAAAGCCACCTCTAAAGCCAAATTGAAATGATACTGACGCTTGTTCTTGAACAAAAAAACGGCATTATTTTTGCCGCTCTCTTGATATTACCTCCCTCTCCCCAAACAATAATAAAAACATGACTATTTTTAAGAAGAAACAATGAACATCACGATAACACCAATCGAACCACAAGATGATCCGGACATTTGTAAAATTATCCAATCTGTAGGCGCTGAATTTGGGGCCATCGGTGAGGGTTTTGGCCCATCTGATGCTGAAGTGGAAAACATGAGTCAACATTATACGCAAGAGAGAAGCAGCCTTTATCTGGTAGCCAAACGTGACGGCATCATTGTCGGTGGAGCAGGTATTGCAGCCTTTCATCATAGCCAACGGATCTGTGAGCTAAAAAAACTCTTCTTATTACCAGAAAGTCGCGGTTGCGGGCTAGGAAAAATGCTCAGTAAAGCATGCCTATCGTTTGCTCAAAATGCAGGTTATCAATCTTGCTATTTGGATACGTTATCTAGTATGACATCCGCCATTCAGTTATATGAAAAACTCGGATTTATACATTTGGATCGACCAATGGACGGCACTGAGCACAACGGCTGCGATGTGTGGATGCTTAAACAGCTGTAAATCATCGCATCTGCTTATACAAAAAATGCCTACCGAACGGTAGGCATCAAAAGCAGTTGAGATTTAATGCTTAAGTTTTAAAACTTAGAAGAAGTATTTTAGACGGATACGCATGCCTAGATCTTTGTTTTCTGTGTCGTCTACTTTCGAGTAGTAAGTACCTAGATAAACAGAGAAATCTTCCACATCCATCACATTAGCAAATTGGTAAGAAGCATAAGTGGTGTTTACTTTTACTGTATTAGTTGTCTCAGTTTCTCCATAGACATGACCCAAACCAAAGCCTTTAAACAGTAAGTTAGCACCGATGGTCGTATCTTCTTGTTTAGTTTTGTCGAAATCACGGAACGCATAGTTCACGTTGATAGAAAGATCGTTAGCAGAATAGTTAACTGTCGCGCCATAACCAAGGAAATCATTCGCAGCATCTTTATCATCTGCAGTCAGATTGGCTTCTAAACCAGCAGCAACACGAACTGAGTCAACGATCTGGTATGCAACAACTGGGCGTACAAATACGGCATTCTGATCCGCTGCAGACTCATTCTCAAATTTAGTTGAGAGTTCAAAATAAAGGTTATCTGCCGTTTTGCTAAAGCCAATTTGTCCGTTATCACCACGGCCACGAGCCTTATTCGCACGGTATACATCTTTATCTGCATTTGCGTATTCAAGCATAGTATCTTGGCCAACAGGGAACAAATCAAACGCTTCATAGCGGCCTACTTTCAGTTCCCAGTTATTCGCTTGACCAAATGCAATCCACGCATCATCAAGTTCAACTTTACCCGTTGTTTTAAGTAAAGGTTGTGCTTGTGCTTTGATATAACGCTCACCACTCACACTGCGCTCACCAGCGATTTGAACCAAAAGACGGCCATCTTGATTTAGATGTTGCTTGTCAGTGGCATTTTTATCACGAAGGTTGATATCGAACTCAACATCACCGCCGATTGAGAAAACACCTTGTTCACCTTCAACACTGATACCTGCGTTTGCTTGTAGTGCGGCTGAAATTAGAATTGCGGCAAGAGAAAGTTTACCAGAGGTAGCAAAATTCATTTTTTATACTCCATCGACCTTATGGTCATCATTATCATTATGTTGGTGCTTGGCACCTTGAATCTCATCCTGAGATATATTCAATAAAATTAATGAGTTAGATTCAAATTCACCGAGGGGAAGTAGCACGCTACTTTGGTAATCATGAACAGCTCAATCTCTTTATTGCTCAGCAACCACTGCTTATGTATTCCCTTAACGTTGCTGACGGGGATGGAGTTTACATTCACCGAATCAATGTAAAAATAGATCAATGTCACATTGGGAATCGTTCCCATGAATGGGTTGTTGATAAGTTTATATAAATCACGCTTTTGCAAATAATTCACACCATAAATTAAATGTTGGCACGAAAATTATGTGAAGTAGGCCGAAATTTCACTTCACAAAATAATAACAACTCAAGATAAAGGTTGCTTTATCAAATTATTAACATTCTAGAATTGGGGATGGAGAGTAAAAACGATGCGAGATTTGACCATAAATTGAAGCACTGCTGTTTGATGGTGATGGCTTTGCTTAAAATATTTCAATTTCACGTCCGAAACCGTCAACGAATATAGTGAACGTAGGGGGGGGGATTTACCCAATTTCTGCTAGGGCTTTAATTTGGAGCGGCACACGAGGTTCGTTCACCTTCTTTTGAACTAAAAGCGTGACCTCAAGCTTGGCAAGGTGGCGCTAAAACGATATCGTTGGTTGTAAACTGGCTGTGAGACAGAGATGAAAAAGCCCCAGCATTTCTGCTAGGGCTTTAATTTGGAGCGACACACGAGGTTCGAACTCGTGACCTCAACCTTGGCAAGGTTGCGCTCTACCAACTGAGCTAGTGTCGCATACTGCATAAGCAGTAAAAAGATGGTGCCCCGGGCCGGACTTGAACCGGCACGACTCGAAAGTCGAGGGATTTTAAATCCCTTGTGTCTACCAATTTCACCACCAGGGCACGCAATTCTGCATTGCGATGCTGTTTACAAAATTTAGTAACACCATCTTTAGATACTGAACTTTAAGTTCAACACCTCAAAATTTGGAGCGACACACGAGGTTCGAACTCGTGACCTCAACCTTGGCAAGGTTGCGCTCTACCAACTGAGCTAGTGTCGCAATGGAGGCGCGTCCCGGAGTCGAACCGAGGTCCACGGATTTGCAATCCGCTGCATAGCCCCTCTGCCAACGCGCCCCTGTAGCATCAAGGGGTTGGGTTGTTTCTTCCGTTCCTCTCAAGTACGGGATGCATTCTACGCATTCGATTCGATGAGTCAATATTATTTTTTTAGTTTTTAAACCGTTTGGCTATTTTGCATTCAAAAAGGACAGATTTGGTTAATTTGATAGCAAAATTCACCACCTTTTACACGAGATAACTGTGCTTTAACTGAAGCAATAATGCATGTTGTGAAAGGGATTGTAGAAATTGGAGGAACAAAAAACGGGCCTAAGCCCGTTTCTTAATGATGTTCTGCATTGAGGAGGTCGTCTTTAGCTGCCGCCAAGTATTGAACCATTGACCAATAGGTCAAAATGGTTGCGATGTATAACGCTGCATAGCCGACCCACACCATCCAATCATCATGACGCCAAATCAGTACCCACAATGCAAACATTTGGGTGAGCGTCTTAACCTTCCCAACCCATGAAACGGCCACACTGGCTCTTTTACCAATTTCCGCCATCCATTCTCGCAATGCAGAAATGATGATTTCACGTGCAATCATTGTCACAGCTGGAATCGTTATCCAGAGACTGTGGTAATGGTCGGTGATCAAGATAAGAGCCGTCGCAACGAGCACTTTATCCGCTACTGGGTCGATAAAAGCACCAAAGCGAGAGGTTTGCCCAAGTTTTCGCGCAAGCATACCATCTAACCAATCGGTAAAACCCGCTACCCAAAACACCATTGCCGCAGCAAAAGGGCCCCAGCCGTAAGGCAGATAGAAAACAACGACAAATACTGGGATAAGGAAAAGTCGTAATAAAGACAAAATATTAGGAATATTCAAACGCATATTTATAGGCTCTTATCGATTGCGCGGTTATGTTGCGTTATTTTTCTTATTGTTTCAATGCTTGATAAATGTTTTCAGCTAAAGAATGGCTAATACCGGGCACTTTGGCGATTTCTTCAACAGTGGCTCTTTTTAGCTCTTGCAGCCCTCCCATATATTTCAGCAGTGCTTGCCGGCGTTTAGGCCCAACCCCTTCTATGCCTTCCAATGTACTGGTACGCCGTGTTTTACCTCGTTTGGCTCTATGCCCAGCAATGGCGTGATTATGACTTTCATCGCGAATATGCTGAATCAAATGTAAAGCTGGCGCATCACTTGGCAGGTTAAATTCATCGCCATCGGTTGTAATCAACGTTTCTAGCCCCGGTTTGCGGGTAACGCCTTTGGCGATACCAATCATCACCGGTCTTTTCGGCCAATCTTGCCAATGGCTAGAGATGATCTGCAAAGCTCGATTCAATTGCCCTTTACCACCATCAATGAAAATGACATCGGGGATTTTTTCCACGTCAAGCTGCTTGGAATACCGCTTATCTAACACTTGTCCCATTGCAGCATAATCATCCCCACCAGTAATTCCAGTGATGTTATAACGGCGGTATTCTGGTTTAACAGGCCCTTCTTGGTTAAATACCACGCATGAGGCGATCGTGCTCTCTCCCATGGTGTGCGAAATATCAAAACACTCCATACGCTCTATGCTATCCAACCCTAAAACAGCTTGAAGTGCTTTAAAGCGCTGGTTGATCGTCATTCTATGGTTAATTTTAGCCGTTATTGCGCTCAATGCATTGGTATTAGCCAATTTTAAATATTGAGCACGCACACCTGTTGGGCTGATGTGGAAAGAAACTTTACGCCCGACTAGGGTCTGTAAGGCTTCTTGCAGCGGCTTTTCATCCTCTAGCAGACCCGCATTTAAGATCACTCGACTTGGGATCGTACGCGCTTCATTGTGACTTAAATAATACTGTCCTAAAAAGCCATCAAACACCTCTTCTTGAGTCGTGTTAGCCGGAATTTTAGGAAAATGGCTACGACTACCCAATATTTTACCTTGGCGGATCATCAAAATATGGATGCAAGCGATGCCATTTTCTTGGGCAAATCCCAATACATCCATGTCATCCATCGTCTCTTCAGAAACAAACTGTTGTTCTTGGACTCTTCGAATGGCTTGGATCTGGTCTCTAAATTTAGCGGCATTTTCAAACTGCAGTGCTTGGCTGGCTTGTTCCATTTTTTGCACTAATGTTTCAAGTACTTGGTTATCTTTGCCTTGCAAAAACAATCGAACATAATTAACCAATTCAGCATACTCTTCATCCGCAATGATATGACTCACACAAGGTGCAGCGCAGCGGCCAATTTGATACATCAGGCAAGGACGAGTCCGGTTGCTATAGACGGTATCTTCACATTGTCTTACCGGAAATATTTTTTGGATGAGGTGTAACGACTCTCGAACCGCACCAGAATCAGGATATGGACCAAAATACTCACCTTTGCGCTTTTTCGCGCCACGGTGCAACGACAAACGAGGATGCTTATGCCCACTAATAAAAATATACGGGTAAGATTTATCATCTCGCAGCAGCACATTGTATTTAGGCAAATATTGCTTGATGTAATTGTGCTCAAGGATCAACGCTTCCGTTTCAGTGTGAGTAACGGTGACATCAATTTTATCGATATGGCTGACTAACGCGCGCGTTTTCTCACTGTCGATTGTTTTTCGAAAGTAACTAGAAAGGCGTTTTTTGAGGTCTTTGGCTTTGCCAACATAGATGATATCAGCCTCGGCGTTATACATTCGATAAACGCCGGGCTGATGGGTAACGGTTTTAAGAAAAGCGACCGAGTCGAACAAAGAAGTCACTAAAGCGTCTCGGTGTCTAACATTCCGTGTCGAATAGCTAAATGGGTCAGTTCAACATCACCGCTGATCGCTAACTTACTAAACAGTCGATAGCGATAGCTATTTACTGTTTTGGGGCTAAGACTAAGTTGCTCGGAAATATCCGTCACTTTTTGCCCTTTGGTAATCATCATCATAATCTGCAGCTCTCTTTCCGAGAGATCAGCAAATGGATTGTCAGAAGCTGGCGAGAATTGGCTTAATGCCATTTGCTGTGCGATTTCAGGCGAGATATAACGCTGCCCGCTATTCACAATGCGAATCGCGTTGACCATTTCATCTGGGCCTGCACCTTTGGTTAAATAACCCGCGGCTCCAGCTTGCATCACTTTGGTCGGAAATGGATTTTCCGTATGAACCGTTAACACGATGATTTTCACATCTGGATTAAAGCGCAGAATTTTTTTTGTCGCTTCCAAACCGCCGATACCAGGCATGTTCATATCCATTAAAACAACGTCGACATGATTACTGCGACACCATTTTACTGCTTCTTCACCGCTGTCAGCTTCCCCTACTACGTTCATTCCACGGACGTCTTCAATAATACGTCGTATCCCTGTGCGAACCAGCTCGTGATCATCTACAAGGAAAACACTTATCAAACTTGTATCTCCACACTCATCTATTGGCTCTGCACCCACTGAATCGTGGATAGCAGCATCGCGGCCCACATTAATTAGCTCACAATTGGAAATTAACTCACAATCGGGTAATTAACTTAACATTGGTTTTTACTCACACTGAATATGTGCTCAAACCCCAAATTTGGCAAGTACTTATTTGTTCTGCTAATCATCCAATGAGAATCCATTAACAAATCAAAAGCTTAATTATATTAGCAGAGATGCCGCACGACTTTTACATGATTTTTTGACAAATTTGAACCTAAACATAAAAATGCAACCAGCCTCATAAAAATACAAAACCAAAACAAATCATAAAGTTAAAATGCATACACCATACCAATTAACGGTTATTTCATCTCCATCGCCCGCTTACTCACCTCACTGAAATTCGTTATTTACCTCGTAGCTCTGATATGATGCCCTCCCCCAAGGTTACGACTATTTGGATTTATTACGCTTGGTTATTCAACACGGTTTTTTACTTACTCGCCATGCAAGAGACCTTCATGGCTCGACTCATATTGAGTTGTGGTTGAGTACGCCTCAAGGTCCAACCCAACTGATTATCCGTGGTGAAAAACCCGTTTTCTTCATACCACAGAAAGATGTACCACAAGCGCAAAAATTAGCGTTAGAGCGGCAGCTCTCTATCGAATTAAAAACATTGGATTTGGAAGATTTTGAACATAACCTCCTAGCGGGTTGTTATTGTCAAACGATTCAAACGCATGCTGAGTTTTCGGCACTACTAAAGCAACATCATATTCTGACGTTAGAAGATGATATTAAGCTTGCCGACCGCTTTCTTATGGAGCGTTTTCTTAAAGGCAGCATTGAATTCACTGGACGGCTTACCCAGACGTTTTCCCATTCAAAAATAGAACAGGCGAAATGTCGACCGGGCAACTATCTTCCTCATCTGAAAGTGGTTTCGCTGGATTTAGAATGCTCTGAAAAAGGCATTCTCTACTCGATTGGTTTTGATAGCCCAATGGACAGCCGCGTAATCATGATTGGTGAGCCTGAGCCTTGCGATACCCCAATTCAATGGGTGAAAGACGAATACGCATTGCTCAACGCTCTCATCGATTGGTTCACTGAGTTCGACCCTGATGTAGTAATTGGCTGGAGCGTGATTGATTTTGATTTTCGCTTACTCCATAAAAGAGCCGAGTGGCATAAGTTAAGACTTGCGATTGGTCGCGGCAAACAGCACAGTTTTTTTCGTAGTTCAAACCAGAGTCAGCAAGGGTTTATTACCATTCCCGGGCGAGTAGTGTTGGATGGAATTGATACATTAAAAACAGCCACTTACCAATTTCGTTCTTGGTCATTGGAATCAGTATCAAGGGAGCTATTAGGCGAAGGAAAAGCGATTCACAACGCCCATGATCGGATGGATGAAATCAACCATATGTTTAAAAAAGACAAACCTTCACTGGCGAAATACAACCTGCAAGATTGTGTGTTAGTGAATAAAATCTTTGAACATACCCATTTGCTGGATTTCGCCATTGAACGTTCCCGTCTCACGGGTGTGGAGCTAGATCGCGTCGGCGGTTCTGTCGCCGCCTTTACCAATCTCTATTTACCTCAATTGCATCGCGCGGGTTACATCGCGCCTAACTTACACTCCGAAAATTGGGTCGCAAGTCCCGGAGGCTATGTGATGGACTCCATCCCTAACCTCTACGACTCTGTGTTGCTTCTTGATTTTAAAAGCTTATATCCCTCGATCATTCGTTCATTTTTAATTGACCCACTTGGCTTGATTGAAGGGCTAAAAATTCCGATTGGCAAAGAGGATAACCAAGCGGTAACGGGATTTCGTGGTGGTCAATTTCACCGTACCAAACATTTTCTTCCAGAAATGATCGAGAAATTATGGGCTGCGCGTGATGTGGCGAAAAAGAACAATAACAAAGCCTTTTCACAAGCGATAAAAATCATCATGAACTCTTTCTACGGGGTGCTTGGATCGTCAGGTTGTCGTTTTTTTGATACTCGTTTGGCGTCCAGTATTACCATGCGCGGACACGAGATCATGAAGCAAACTAAAAAGTTAATTGAGGCGCAAGGCTATCAAGTGATTTATGGTGATACCGACTCAACCTTTGTATCTTTAGGTGGTCAATATTCACAGCAGCAAGCGGATCGCGTAGGAAAACAACTGGTTGAACACATCAATCAATGGTGGACGACCCACTTGCGTGAAGAGTACCGATTGGAATCGATGCTGGAATTGGAATACGAAACCCACTACCGAAAGTTTCTGATGCCAACCATCCGAGGTTCAGAAACGGGGTCAAAAAAACGCTATGCGGGATTGATCGGTGAAGGCGAAAACGAGCGGCTAATTTTTAAAGGGCTTGAGAGTGCAAGAACGGACTGGACTCCGCTCGCACAACGCTTTCAGCACCAACTTTATTCGATGATTTTTAATGGTGAAGACCCTGCGGCGTTTATTCGTGAAATCGTTGAGCAAACTCAAACCGGTCAACTCGACCATGAGCTCGTGTACCAAAAACGGTTGCGTCGCAAGCTGCATGAATACCAAAAAAACGTACCACCACAAGTAAGGGCCGCACGACTTGCTGATACGATAAACCAGCAGTTAGGCCGACCATTGCAATATCAAAATCGAGGTCGTATCGAATACCTCATCACACTGAATGGCCCTGAGCCTAAAGAGTATTTAAAAAGTCCTATCGATTATCAGCACTATATCGATAAACAATTGCAGCCAGTCGCAGAAGCCATTTTGCCTTTTGTTGGCTTGAATTTCGAACAGCTCAGCCAGCCACAACTTGGGTTATTTTAAGAAGTACGACGATCTAGCCAGCGGTTAACCAATCCGAAACTCTGTTTTTTGATACTGCTTTGCAAGCCATTGCCCATAACTGTCTAGAATTCCAATCACTGAGCGTTTAGCGATCACTCGTCCAGAGAGCAAAATACCCAATCTCTCAATGTCGATTTTTTTCTCCGGGTGATAACGTAAAAACTGCTGCCCGCATTCGGTAGGATCATCAAACCAATTTTTGTCACGATACATAATCAAAGAATAACTGGCGCGCAGTAATTTCTTGGCAATGGCTACTTGCGCCTTGCTCTGTTCGCTTTCAGAACTGGTTTTTGCAATTTTATCACGGTAAAAAAAGACCCAATCTGCGATGTCCATATTCCAGTGTTTGGCTATTTCCCAACTGGGTTCGAAATCGCCAAAGCATTCCGCCAGATCATCACCCAAGATGCAAACGCAGCAATGGCGCAACATAAATCCCCACGTAAAAATGCTCTCTAAAGTGGCTACCTCGCTCACGAGTGCAGTTTTGATCGAGACTTCGGTGATATGTGGGAAACTTTTCTGAAATCGCCATTTTATCGTATTTAGTAACGTTGCTCGTTGCTCGGAGAAATCACGGTGCGTGACCAACACTACATCCAAATTGGAGCGCCCATAACGCGCAGTTCTGCGCGCCACACTGCCATAAAGG
>NZ_CAWNIB010000285.1:0-16421 GCF_963874405.1 Vibrio sp. V08_P9A1T1 | reverse complement strand
ATAATATCTCGCCTAATGTGACTATAAATTCTCTTCAGCGAATTCGGCCAAGCGGCTGCGAACGACGCCGTTTAAGTGAATGTTGGCGCTGCCTTCAAAGTTTTTAAAGCGCTCAACCATGTAGGTCAAACCTGAGGTCACAGGGGTTAAGTAGTGGGAGTCAATCTGCGCTAAGTTACCAGAACAGACAATTTTAGTGCCCTCACCACAGCGCGTGATGATAGTTTTGATTTGAGAAGCGGTTAAATTTTGACACTCATCGAGTAGCACAAAGGCATTTTGGATTGAGCGCCCACGCATAAAGTTGATCGATTTAAACTGGATATTGGCTTTATCGCAGATGTATTTGAGTGAACCTTCGGTGCAGTGATCGTTTTTGTGCAAGGCTTCCAATGTATCCGTAACCGCCGCCAGCCACGGCATCATTTTCTCTTCCTCTGTTCCGGGTAAGAAGCCGATCGATTCTCCGATATCTGGCGTGTTACGGGTGACGATGATCTTATCGAACATCTTCTTCTCAATGGTTTGTTCAAGAGCGGCGGCCATCGCGAGCAGCGTTTTCCCGCTACCAGCGGCTCCGGTTAAAATCACCAAATCAATGCTTGGATCAAGCAAGGCATCAAGCGCCATCGCTTGGTAGATATTTTTTGGGGTGATGTCCCATGCTTTGCGGTGCATCATTCTCTCGCGGCCAATATCAAGCAGCGTAATTTTTTCTGCGTTGATTTCATGCACGCGTGCCGAAAAATCACTTTCTTCATCAATGACATACTGGTTGATAAAGGTTGGATCAAACGGCGTTTTATCTAACGTATGGAAGGCTTTTCCGCCGACGGTTCTACTCTCAACTTCATCGACGTTGTTCCAAAAATTTCCTTCACGAACTTGGAAGCCTTTGGTCAGGTACTGCACATCATCAATCAATTGGTCAGTGCGGTAATCTTCAACATAGCGCACGCCTGCACCTTTAGCGCGCAATCGCATGTTGATGTCTTTGGTGATGAGAACCACAGAACGTGGCGCTCGTTTCGCTTGCAGGTAAAGTACAGCGTTGAGGATACGGTTGTCGCCGGCTTTGTCAGCAAAGGCTTTGACGGTTTCTTGCAACTCAAAGTCGGCAAGGATCGAGATAGTTCCCGTCTTGCTGGCCTCTTTAGAAAATGGAATACCTTCGGTAATTTCGTCTGGGGTGGCATCGTGGAATAAGTGCTCTAAAGCACGAATAGCGACCCGCGCATCTCGTGCAACATCGCGTTTGCTGTCTTTGATCCGGTCAAGTTCTTCAAGAACGGTCATCGGAATGACCACATCATGCTCTTGGAAGGAGTAAATGGCTAAAGGTTCATGAAGCAGGATGTTGGTATCAAGTACAAACAGTTTCCGATCGGTATCGCCCATAAGCGTCTCCTTGCTGCTGTGCAGCGTGCTTAACAAAAGGTGCTAGCAAGTAGAGGTTATCGATCAATGGATGCCGGTAGTGACTCGATTGCTCGATGACTTACTGCAAGCCTGTGTTGATACTCATTGTCTGTTTGGTCAGCATGCTTCGTGCCAGAGTCATCCTTTTGACTGGCAAAGCAAGCATCGTTACAACAAGTATAGCAACCTTGTTTACTACAAATGCCACCGATTTCTTACAGTTTGATGTCAACCAAAAGTTGAAGAAAAAAATCTTGGTTATCCTTCGCTTTACACGTGACCTGTATCACGCCATCAAGTAAGATTAGCGACCTTTTTCTGCACCACACTCCAACAACAATCATAATTAGGAGTTGCCTTCACGTGGTAGCAGATCGATACAATCCATTCCAAATAAATAAGGTAGTCGATTCATGAGTTTTGCTTTGGGGCAACGCTGGATAAGCGATACAGAAAGTGATCTTGGTTTAGGTACTGTGGTAGCGCTTGATGCGCGTACTGTGACCTTGATGTTTGCTGCATCAGAAGAAAACCGCGTTTATGCACGCAGTGACGCCCCGGTAACACGAGTGACGTTCAATAGCGGCGATGTGGTTGAAAGCCAAGAAGGCTGGTCGCTACGCGTTGAGCAAGTTGTTGAAGAACAAGGACTACTCACTTATCTCGGTACGCGCGAAGACAACGATGAAAGCGGCGTGGCGCTACGTGAAATTTTCTTAAGCCACCAAATCCGTTTCAACAAACCGCAAGATAAATTGTTCGCAGGTCAAATTGATCGCATGGATAATTTTGTGTTGCGTTATCGCGCCCTCACTAATCAATATCAACAACACAAAAGCCCAATGCGTGGTTTATGTGGCATGCGCGCGGGCCTGATTCCCCATCAGCTTTATATCGCACATGAGGTTGGTCGTCGCCATGCGCCCCGCGTGTTATTAGCCGATGAAGTGGGGTTAGGTAAAACCATTGAAGCGGGGATGATCATTCATCAACAAGTGCTTTCTGGCCGTGCGGAACGTATTTTGATTGTGGTGCCGGAAACCTTGCAGCACCAGTGGCTGGTGGAGATGATGCGTCGCTTTAATCTTCATTTCTCCATTTTTGATGAAGAGCGCTGTGTTGAAGCGTTTGCTGAAGCACACAACCCTTTTGATACTCAGCAATATGTGCTTTGTTCGCTCGATTTTCTGCGTAAAAGTCGTCAACGTTTTGAACAAGCACTTGAGGCGGAGTGGGATCTATTGGTGGTGGATGAAGCGCACCATCTAGAATGGAGCCAAGATAAACCAAGCCGCGAATACCAAGTGGTCGAAGGGCTAGCGCAAAACACCCCAGCGGTATTGCTGCTAACGGCAACGCCGGAGCAATTGGGCCGTGAAAGTCACTTTGCGCGTTTGCGTTTGCTCGATCCCGATCGTTTTTACGATTACGAGGCGTTCGTTGAAGAAGAAGAGCAATATGCGCCCGTAGCCGATTCCGTCAGTGCCCTGTTTTCGGGTGAGAAGTTGCAAAACGAAGCCAAAAACCAAATCACTGAGCTACTTTCAGAGCAAGATGTTGAGCCGCTGTTTCGCATTATTGAAAGCGATGCCGATGAAGAGAGCAAAGCCTCTGCTCGCCAAGAGCTGATTGATAATCTGATGGATCGCCATGGTACAGGCCGCGTGCTGTTTAGAAACACCCGCGCTGCGATTAAAGGATTCCCTGTGCGTAATGTGCACTTGATGCCGATGGAAATCCCCGCGCAATACACGACCTCGATGCGAGTGGCTGGCATGATCGGCGGTAAGCTCAGTGCTCAGGCTCGCGCGATGAAAATGCTCTACCCCGAAGAGATTTTCCAAGAGTTTGAAGGCGACGATGCAAGCTGGTGGCAGTTTGACTCTCGCGTTAACTGGCTACTTGAAAAAGTGAAAGAGAAACGTAGCGAAAAGATTTTAGTGATCGCTTCTCGCGCTAGCACCGCGTTACAACTGGAGCAAGCACTGCGTGAGCGTGAAGGCATTCGCGCTACCGTTTTTCATGAAGGTATGTCGATTTTAGAACGTGATAAAGCCGCCGCTTATTTCGCACAAGAAGAGGGTGGCGCGCAAGTATTGATCTGTAGTGAAATCGGCTCTGAAGGGCGTAACTTCCAATTTGCTAACCAGTTGGTGATGTTTGATCTGCCGTTTAACCCAGATCTTTTAGAGCAGCGTATTGGCCGTTTGGATCGTATTGGTCAACACCGTGATATCGATATCCATGTGCCGTACCTTAAAGGCACATCGCAAGCGATTTTGGCGCGTTGGTTTGATGAAGGCTTGAATGCATTTGCTGAAACCTGCCCAACAGGCCGCGCTGTGTATGATAAATATGCCGATGATCTGATTGACATGCTGGCTTCGGGAAATATCGATACGTTGGATGAGATCATTGAACAGTCGGCAACGCTCAACAAAACGTTGAAGGCTCAGCTTGAACAAGGGCGTGACCGACTGCTTGAAATGCATTCAAACGGTGGCGAAAAAGCATTAAAAATCGTCGAAAGTATAGCATCAACGGATGGCGATACTAACTTGGTTACTTTCGCTTTGAGCTTATTTGATGCGATCGGTTTAAACCAAGATGATCGGGGTGAAAACGCGCTGGTGGTCACACCATCAGAGCACATGATGGTGCCAAGCTACCCCGGTTTGCCGTATGAAGGAGCGACCATCACTTTTGATCGTGATACGGCATTATCGCGTGAAGATATGAATTTCATCAGTTGGGAACATCCGATGATTCAAGGCGGGATCGACCTACTGATGAGCGAAGGCGTGGGAACATCGGCGGTTTCTCTGCTGAAAAATAAAGCTTTGCCTGTTGGGACTTTGCTGCTTGAGTTGATCTATGTGGTGGATGCACAAGCGCCAAAACGCAGTGGTATCAGCCGTTTCCTTCCTCAAACACCAATCCGTTTGATGATGGATGCGCGCGGTAATGATCTCTCTGCTCAAGTTGAGTTTGAAAGCTTCAATCGCCAATTAAGCCCAGTGAATCGTCATTTGGCCAGCAAGCTCGTTACGTCAGTACAAAATGATGTGCATAGCTTAATTGCTGCCAGTGAAAGCCAAGTTGTGAGCCGTGTTGAAGCGATTCGTGAACAAGCGCAAAAAGAGATGCAGTCGAGCTTAAACGGTGAACTGGAGCGCTTATTGGCGCTTAAAGCAGTCAACCCGAACATTCGTGATGAAGAGATCAGCGCGATTGAAGAGCAGATTAACGAGTTAAGCGGTTACATCGGTAAAGCGCAATTCCAACTGGATTCGTTGCGTTTAATCGTTGTGACGCATAACTGATCCCTTTAATTGGCCCTTGTGGTGGACATTAAAAATAACAAAGGCCTTTTTCGATAAGGCCTTTGTTTTGTCTGCTGTTACATAAGCCACTTCCACCAAATAAACAGCGCCAAAAAGCCAAACAGATAAACAAGCCCTACGATAGACAGTGCTTTGAGTTTTTTTCCTACTGCGAGTTCAGCCGGTAAAGGTGTTTTAGTCACCAGAATATAGTTGAGCAGCGCAAAAATTGGCGTGGTCATAAATGCCATGATCATCGCAAAATTCAGCATTGGCATCAGTGCTGAAGCCCAAAAGGCAATGATGGCCAGCGCTAAAGCCGATACCACGAGGACCCAAGCTTGGTAGCAACGTGGGCTTTGGCTCTCTTTGTTTTGCAAAAGACGTTGTGATTCTGCAATCACTCGTGAATAGCCATCAATGACGGTGATGGTGCTACCAAAAATACAGAAAAAGGCGATCACTGCAATCAAATAACGTGACCACTCACCTATGGTTGAAGCGTACAATCCGACCAATTGATGTGAAAAGCCGACGCCAGATTTCGAGAGCTCAACGCCTGTTCCGTGTAGTACTAAGGCACCAAGCGCCAAAAATACAATCGCCAAGATTGCAGTACCGATATAGCCCACATTGAAATCAAATAGTGCGGATTGCGGCGTCACTTGCTGCTCTTGGCATTGACGTTTGAGCCACACCGAAGTGATGCTCGAAATCTCAATGGGTGCGGGCATCCAGCCCATTGTCACCACCAAAAAACCGATCGCGGCGAGTGTCCAAGGTGAAGGCGAAATGGTTTCTACCACTATCTGTGCTGGGGTTGCGACGGCAATCACCACGGCGAGTAAGGTGGCGATTGTCAGTACTGCCATAATCATTTTAGAAAGTGAGTCGAGCGCGCGAAAGTGGCCTGCAAAAAGGATCAGCAAACAAGTGGTCAGCACAATCACGGAAAGAACAATATTGCCCAGCTCAAAAGGGACAAAATAGGCCAGTAAACTGGCGCTAAACAGCAGTAACGCGGCGGTGTTTATAATGGCCGATACCACGCTTAAGAGGGCAAAAACCCATAAGTAAGCGCGCCCGAGATGAGCATAGCCTTGTACTAAACTTTTGCCTGTCCCCATGGTGTATTGAATGCCAGCCTTAAAAAAGGGGTATTTTAATAAGTTGACCAGCAAAATGAGGCCTGCGAGTTGCCAGCCATAAATTGCACCTGCTTGAGTTGACGCGACGAGATGAGAGCCGCCGACGGCTGCTGCTGCCATCATAATGCCCGGCCCGAGTGAACGAAGCAGTTGTGGCAGGGTTAAACGTTTGGCCGATTGATAAGGGACGCTGTGTTCCATTCTTGTTCCTTAGACTTGATGTTGTGTTATTTATAATTTTTGCTTTTGAAGCTGACTTTAATGTCAAGCTCATCAATCAATATCACACCCAGTTAATCTGTCAATTTTAAGTTACATTTCAAGTGATATTTCTAAGCAAGGCTAACTTACTGACGATTTCGTGATTTAACGAAACTAAGATGACTCTTCTCTATTGGCTTAGCGGAGAGGTTGGTATAATGCGCCGATTTTTTTAGGAGAAACCTTCGATGGCTATGCTTGAATACACGCCGCCCACAGATCCTTGGATTGATATTGTCTATGAAGATGATCAGATTCTCGCGGTGAATAAACCTTCAGGTCTGCTGTCGGTTCCAGGACGCTTGCCTGAGCATCACGACAGTATGTGGAGTCGTTTGGCTGAGCAATATCCAGAGATCCAAGTTGTGCATCGTTTGGATATGTCGACTTCTGGCTTGATGGTGCTGGCAAAAAATAAATACGCGGAAGGGGCATTGAAAAAGCAGTTTCAATACCGTTTAACGCATAAAATTTATTACGCTCGCGTGTGGGGCGTAATGGAGCTTGACGAGGGGGTGGTTGAGTTACCCCTGATTTGCGATTGGCCAAATCGGCCTAAACAGAAAGTCTGCTTTGAAGATGGAAAACCATCAAAAACTTTATATCAAGTAGCGAAAAGAGAAGAAAAAACGACAATTGTACGTCTTCTTCCCGTAACTGGCCGTTCGCATCAATTACGTGTACACATGCAAGCTTTGGGGTATCCGATTGTGGGTGATGAGTTTTATGCCCCGCAAGAAGCGCAAGATTTTTCCGATCGCTTAGCGCTGCATGCCGCAGAGCTCAGTTTTTATCACCCAAAGAGTCATTGGCTGCGCAATATTTTTGTCGGCTGTGATTTTTATCCCGAAGCACAAGAGCAAATTTTGCAACACTTTGATCCTGAGCGAAAATTACCAGATTACAAAACGTTGCCCCGACCTTAGTGTGATGTGGGTGGCGACAAGGAGCTGATATGTCACTACCCACGGTTGTCTTTCTCGATAGGTCCACAATCCCTGCTTATATTCGATTGCCAAGCTTACCTTTTGCTCATCATTGGCTTGAGTTTGACTTTACTTCTGCCGAACAAGCGCTCGATCGCCTATCTCAAGCCGATATCGTAATCACCAATAAAGTGGTGCTGGATAGGGCGCTACTCTCACAATGTCCGAAATTGCGCTTGATTGCTGTGTCGGCCACAGGCGTCAATAATGTCGATATCGATTACTGTCGTGAAGCAGGCATCGCACTGGTGAATGTTCAAGGCTACGCCACCCGTTCTGTTCCGGAACATGTCGTTGGGATGATTTATGCCTTAAGGCGTCACCTGTTTGCTTATCATCAAGATATTGCCAATGGTGAGTGGCAGCGCAATCAACAATTTTGCTTTTTTACTCATCCGATAGGGGATGTTGCAGGTTCAACGATTGGTATTGTGGGGAGTGGCGCGCTCGGACAGGCAACCGCAACGTTGGCACGAGCGATAGGCATGCAGGTGATATTTGCTGAACGAAAGGGGGCCAAGTTATGCCGACAAGGTTTTATGCCCTTTGAACAAATGTTAGCGGAGGCTGATGTTGTGAGTTTACATTGCCCATTGAGCGAGCAAACCCGAAACCTGATAGGTGAGAACGAATTAAAGATAATGAAGCCTAATGCATTGTTGATTAACGCAGGCCGTGGTGGTTTGGTTGATGAGCAAGCACTTGTGACAGCATTGAAATCTGGGCAAATTGCTGGCGCTGGAGTGGATGTATTCAGTCGAGAACCAGCGGATAAAACAAATCCCTTACTAGCCAATATGGATTTGCCAAATTTGTTGCTCACACCACACGTGGCATGGGGTAGTGACTCAGCTATTTCACAATTGGCAACGATTTTGATGGATAACATTGCCGCGTTTGAGCGTGGAGAGCACAAAAATCGCGTCTGCTGATGGCGTGAATAAACAAAAAAGGTCGGTATTTTCACACCGACCTTTTTAATGGTAACGCAATCGCGATTATAGCGCGGCTATGGTCGCTTTCTGTTCTTCCAGTTTAACCAAGGTATCTTGATAGCCATTCAGCTTTTGACGCTCGATAGCGACAACGGCTTCGGGTGCTTTAGAGACGAACCCTTGGTTATTGAGTTTACCTTCAATGCGTTTGATTTCACCTTGAGTTTTAGCAATCTCTTTTGCTAAGCGCTCTAGCTCCGCATCTTTATCAATCAAACCAGCCATTGGGATCATCAGCTCAGATTGACCAACCAGCGCCGTTGCACAAGCAGGAGTCTCTTCACCCTCTTCAAGAACGCGTAGAGCCTCCAGTTTAGCCAGTGACAACAGTACCGCTTTGTTCGCTTCTAAACGTGCCACTTCTTGCTTGTTGGCGGCTTTTAGCATTACGTTAAGAGGTTTGCCTGGGTTGATATCGTACTCGGCACGTAGGTTGCGAATGCTAGTAATAAAGGCTTTCACCCATTCGATATCATCCAGCGCTGCTTGGTTGAAGTTCGCTTCATCGTACTGAGGCAGAGCTTGCAGCATGATGGTGTCACCTTCAACGCCGTCTACTAATGGCTTAATGCTTTGCCAAATGGTTTCAGTGATATATGGGATCACTGGGTGCGCGAGGCGTAATGTTTTCTCTAATACCGTAATTAATGTACGGCGTGTTGCACGTTGCTGCGCTTCACTGCCTTTCCATAATACGGGTTTAGTCAGCTCTAAGTACCAGTCGCAGAATTGGTTCCAGATGAATTCGTAAAGGGTATTTGCCGCCATATCTAAACGGAAGTTGTTGATATGGTTGTTGAACTCTTTAGCCGTCAATTCAAATTGAGACTCGATCCATTTATCGGCTAACGAATACTCAAGCTCGCTACCTGCGTTAAAGCCACAATCGAGATCTTCGGTATTCATCAACACGTAACGGCTCGCGTTCCAGAGTTTGTTACAGAAGTTGCGGTAACCTTCTAGGCGTTTCATGTCCCAGTTGATATCACGACCGGTTGAAGCCATCGCTGCTAGCGTGAAACGCAGTGCGTCGGTTCCATAAGGTTCGATACCATTTTCAAAGGTTTTACGTGTATTTTTCTCGATCTTGGCTGCAAGCTGTGGCTGCATCATGTTGCCACAACGTTTTTCAACCAGAGACTCAAGATCAATACCATCGATCATGTCGATAGGATCAAGCACGTTGCCTTTAGATTTTGACATTTTGTCGCCGTTTTCATCACGGATAAGGCCTGTGACATAAACAGTTTTAAATGGCACTTGTGGTTTACCATTCTCATCTTTACAGAAGTGCATGGTCATCATGATCATGCGTGCAACCCAGAAGAAGATGATGTCGAAACCAGTAACAAGAACGTCAGACGGGTGGAATGTTTTTAGTGCCTCAGTATTTTCTGGCCAGCCTTGTGTACCAAAAGTCCAAAGAGCGGATGAGAACCAAGTATCCAATACATCATCATCTTGGCGCAGTACCACCACTGGGGCTAGGTTGTTTTGTTCGCGCACTTCTTCTTCGCTACGGCCGACATAAACGTTGCCGTCGTTGTCATACCAAGCAGGAATACGATGACCCCACCAAAGTTGGCGTGAGATACACCAATCTTGCACGTCACGCATCCATGAGAAGTACATGTTTTCGTACTGCTTAGGCACAAATTGAATCTCGCCATCTTCAACGGCTTTGGTTGCGACTTCCGCTAGTGGCGCTGTGCGTACATACCATTGGTCGGTCAGCATCGGTTCGATAACCACACCACCACGGTCACCGTAAGGAATGGTGAGGTCGTGATCTTTGATTTCTTCAAGCAGGCCGAGAGCTTCAAATTCAGCTACGATGGCTTTACGTGCCGCAAAGCGCTCCATGCCTTGGTACTTAGCAGGTAGATCGCTGCTGTAAGCGTCACTTGGTTCACCATTGGTATTGAACACTTCGGCGGCGTCACGAATATTGGCATCAAAGGTGAAAATGTTGATCATCGGCAGTTGGTGGCGCTTACCGACTTCATAGTCATTGAAATCGTGAGCAGGGGTGATCTTCACACAGCCTGTGCCTTTTTCCATGTCGGCGTGCTCATCGCCCACGATAGAAATGCGACGATTGACGATTGGCAGCATGATCTCTTTGCCGATCAGAGCTTGGTAGCGTGGATCTTCAGGGTTAACCGCTACGCCTGTGTCACCCAGCATGGTTTCAGGACGAGTGGTCGCAACAACAATGTAGTCTTTGCCATCTGCTGTTTTTACGCCGTCAGCCAGTGGGTAACGGAAGTGCCACATGTGACCTTTGACGTCTTTGTTTTCTACTTCTAGATCAGAAATTGCAGTGTGCAGTTTTGGATCCCAGTTAACAAGACGTTTACCACGGTAGAGTAAATCTTCTTGGTAAAGGCGAACAAACACTTCTTGAACGGCATTGGATAGGCCCGCATCCATAGTGAATCGTTCACGATCCCAGTCTACCGATGCGCCAAGGCGGCGAAGCTGTTTAGTGATGGTACCACCTGATTCGCCTTTCCATTCCCAAATCTTGTCGATGAAGGCATCACGACCGTAATCGTGTTTGGTTTTGCCTTCTTCAGCAGCAATTTTACGTTCAACCACCATTTGGGTAGCAATACCGGCGTGGTCTGTACCCACTTGCCATAAGGTATTTTTGCCTTTCATGCGTTCGCAGCGGATCAAAGTATCCATAATGGTGTCTTGGAATGCGTGACCCATATGAAGGCTACCAGTGACGTTCGGCGGTGGGATCATGATGCTGTACGCTTCTTTTGATGTATCACCGTGAGGCTTAAAGTAGCCGTTCTCTTCCCAAGTCTGATACAGAGCTTGTTCGATTGCTGTTGGGTTATATGTCTTTTCCATAGTGCTCTTAAATGGATACTGTGAATGGTTAATCTTAGTCAAACTTCATAAGTGAAGGATCTTGTTAAAGATCGCCTTAACTATAAGGTTTGACCTATGGATGTTGAATCTCGATTGTTTGCAATTGGTAGCCAGCTTGACGGTAGATTTTATACCTTTCGCGTGCTCGTTGCTTTGCTTTTTCTTCGCAGGGGACGAAGTCTACCACCTCAGCAAAGGCGTTCGCAAAGGTTGTATGATTATCCGCCACATTTATTACCAGTTGACGATTCCAATTGGGTTTGACGTTGGGGTAGCCAATCTCGATATGAGTAGAGTATTTCGGGCCTTCACCCACCAGATTGTGCGCGACAAACTGTTCTGCAGGTACTTGCCATAAATGTTCGGCAAACTGTTCAGCGTGAGTTTTATCATCACAATGCAGATAAATTTTTGCCCCTTGTTTGGCGAAGTGATGAGCCAGAAATAGGACATATTGCTCAAAGCCTGCCAGTGTTGCTTGAGGGCTTTCTTCGTTCACAATGTAAAAGGTGGCTCGCTGCATGTTGTCACCTACTATCTAATCGCTCATCAACAAAAAAGGGCCTTGCGGCCCTTTTCACATTTTGAGGTTATTCCTCAGACTCTTGGCCGCTGCGGTTCAATAAGAACTGGACGAGCAATGAGACGGGACGACCTGTTGATCCTTTTGCTGCTCCTGACTTCCATGCCGTGCCAGCAATATCCAAATGCGCCCAGTTATATTTCTTAGCAAATTTAGATAAGAAGCAGCCAGCGGTAATCGTACCACCAGGGCGACCACCGATGTTTGCCATATCAGCAAATGGGCTCTTTAGCTGCTCATGGTACTCGTCGGCCATTGGTAGACGCCATGCGCGATCGCTTGCTTGTTCTGAAGCATTAACCAATTCATGCGCCAATGGGTTGTGGTTTGAAACCACGCCACTGATGTGGTGACCTAATGCAATCACACAAGCGCCAGTTAGTGTCGCCACATCTACCACGCAATCGGGTTCAAAACGCTCAACGTAAGTGAGTGCATCACATAGAACTAAGCGACCTTCGGCATCGGTATTGAGTACTTCAACCGTTTGGCCAGACATAGTCGTGAGAATGTCACCAGGGCGATAGGCATTGCTGCCTGGCATGTTTTCACAGCCGGCTAAGATACCCACGACATTTAATGGCAATTTCAATTTAGCCAATGCTTTCATTGCGCCAAAGACTGATGCCGCACCGCACATGTCATACTTCATTTCATCCATGCCTTCGCCTGGTTTTAATGAAATACCGCCGGAATCAAACGTTAGGCCTTTACCCACCAACACAATTGGTTTTGCATCTGGATCTGGGTTGCCTTTGTACTCAATGACCGACATCATCGACTCATTTTTTGAGCCACGACCGACGGCGAGATAAGAGGTCATGCCCAACTTTTCCATCTCTTCTTCACCAATGATTTTGGTGGTGACGCTCTCGTAGTCGTCCGCTAAGCGGCGCGCTTGAGATGCAAGATAAGCTGGGTTGGCAATGTTTGGTGGCATATTGCCGAGATCTTTCGACGCTTTCACACCGGATGCAATCGCAAGGCCGTGTGTAATCGCGCGCTCACCTAAGTTAAGCTCACGGCGAGTCGGTACGTTAAAAACAAGTTTGCGCAGTGGGCGGCGAGTCTCCGGTTTAACGCTCTTGAATTGATCAAAGGTGTACAGACCATCTTTCGTTGCTTCAACCGCTTGGCGTACTTTCCAATAAGTATCACGGCCTTTAACGTGTAGTTCAGTCAGAAAACATACGGCTTCCATTGAACCCGTTTCGTTCAGTGTGCTGATGGTTTTTTGAATGATTTCTTTGTACTGACGTTCGCCTAATTCGCGCTCTTTACCACAACCTACCAGTAAAACGCGTTCAGACAGAACACCAGGGACTTGATGCAGCAGTAGCATCTGGCCGGGTTTACCCTCGAGATCACCACGGCGAAGTAGTGAACTAATATAGCCGTCGCTGATTTTATCAAGCTGCTCTGCTACTGGAGAAAGGCGGCGTGGTTCGAACACTCCAACAACGATACATGCGCTACGTTGTTTCTCTGGACTGCCACTTTTTACACTGAACTCCATGCGTACTCCTACATCCTGAAGACAAATAGAACTAAATGTTAGATAATGCGCTCTTAGTGGTTGAATCCGAGTTTGGATCTACTTTTAATTGAACGCCTAACAGTTAGTGAAAATTTTAAAAATAAAAGGTTCAACGGGAAATTATAGTGATTCAATCAAAAAAACAAGTTTTGTATAGGTAATTTCAGCGTGATTATTGTTAGATATTTGATCCGCGAGACACTCAAGAGCCAATTTGCGATCTTTTTCGTACTGTTTCTCGTGTTTCTTAGCCAACGATTTATTCGCGTTTTGGCTGAAGCTTCCGATGGTGACATTCCAGCACGAATGATCTTATCTATTGTAAGTTTAAATATGCCCGCAATGGGGTTATTAATGCTGCCTTTGAGTTTGTATATCGGCATCTTACTGACTTTTGGACGTTTGTACGCAGAAAGCGAAATTACGGTGATGAATGCCACTGGCATCGGCAATAAATTTTTGATCCGTGCTGCACTCTATTTGGCTTTGATCACTTCAGGTGCTGCAGCATTTAACGCATTCTGGTTGGCGCCTTGGAGCCAAGATAAAGAAGCACAATTAATGGAGCAGCTTGCAGCAGAAAATAGCGTTGATTTGCTACAGAAAGGACAATTTCAACGCACACCGGATGGTTCCTCGGTGGTTTTCATCGAAAATATTGAAAACAAAAAACTGCATAATGTGTTTGTTGCGCAGCTTGCACCAAAGGATTCGATACTCCCGAGTGTGATGTTCTCTAATTCTGGTGATGTTAAAGAGCTCAGTGATGGCCGTCAGATGATCACCATGTATGACGGGATTCGCTATGAAGGCGTGCCAACACGCGTTGATTATATGATCACAAAATTTGACGAATACGAAGGTTTAATTGGCCAGCGTGAAGTTAAACCCAAAGGACGCGATTGGGAGGCGTTACCGACATCCAATCTGCTTTCCAACCCGGATCGAAGAGCGAAAGCTGAGTTGCAATGGCGAATTTCTCTGGTGATTTGTATTCCGTTACTCACCATGCTGGTGGTCCCTTTGTCGGCGGTTAACCCTCGGCAAGGACGCTTTGCGAAAATGGGACCTGCAATCTTAATTTATTTGGCCTATTTTATGGCCATCAGCGCAACCAAGTCTGCCATTGAAGATGGCTCACTTGCTACGGTGATCGGTATGTGGCCAATCAATGCTGCGTTACTTTTGGCGGCGATTTCAGTGAATATCATGGACAGTGTGCCAGTGCGGCGCTTCAAAGATAAACTAAGACTAAAGAAGGCAGCATAACGCGTGTTTAAGATTTTAGATTTATACGTCGGCCGTACTATTGTTGCGACAACCTCGTTAGTGCTGGCGACCTTTGTTGGTTTGTCCGGCATTATCAAATATGTTGAGCAATTGAGAAAAGTCGGGGAAGGAAGCTACGATTTACTGCAAGCTTTACTGTTTGTGGTGTTGAGCATTCCTCGTGATATCGAGATGTTTTTTCCTATGGCCGCCTTACTCGGTGCGTTGATTGGGTTAGGTATGTTGGCATCAAGTTCTGAGCTCGTTGTCATGCAAGCTGCGGGGTTTTCTAAGCTTAATATCGGTATGTCGGTATTAAAAACCGCAGTGCCATTAATGATCATTGTCACCTTACTTGGCCAATGGGGAGCACCCCAAGCGCAGAAGATGGCGCGAGATCTGCGAGCTTTTTCTCTCTCTGGCGGTAGTATTGTTTCAGTGCGCAGCGGTGTGTGGGCGCGCGATGTGAATGATTTTATCTTTATTGGTAAAATTGATGACAACAAACTCTATGGCTTAAATATGTGGCGCTTTGATAACAATAAGAGTTTGCAAAACATCCTTTTTGCCGAAGAGGTGGATTACGATAAAGACAATCAATGGGTAATGAAAAATGTTCAAATCACCGACATGCGCGATGATGTATTGATAACAAAGCAAACATTACCCGAATATCGTTGGACGACTTCATTAGCTCCAGACAAACTGGCGGTTGTCACGGTCAAGCCTGAAGAGTTGTCACTGAGTGGCTTGTATGATTATGTCAGCTATTTAAAAACGTCGGAGCAAGATGCTTCACGGTACGATCTGGCGTTGTGGCGTAAAATTACTCAACCTTTTTCTATTGCTGTGATGATGCTAATGGCACTGTCGTTTATTTTTGGGCCATTGCGCAGCGTTACTATGGGCGCAAGGATTTTGTCAGGCGTGATTGCAGGCTTTACATTTTATATTTCCAGTGAGTTTTTCGGCCCACTGAGTCTTGTTTATGGTATCCCACCAGTGTTTGGTGCCGTCGCACCCAGTTTGGTGTTTCTCAGCGTTGCCGTAATGTTGTTAAGACGAAAACTCTAAAAATGACAGGTAAGAACTATCAACAAAAAGGAAGGGCAAACCTTCCTTTTTGTTATTCCGACTCAATTAACTTTAGGAAGTACCACTACTTTCGTTTTGGCCCAAATATCTTGGAACCCTCTTTTTTGTTGATCAAAGGGTACGGTGAGGTTTGCCAAGCCAAAGCCTGAGGTGAACAAACGTATTAAAGCTTGCGTGGCGCTGATTGAATTTCCATCTTGTTCGTTAATTATCAAAAGTCGCCAAGCACGCATCCCTAATGTCTGGCCTGCTCTTGTCCAGAAAAAGACGAAGAAGTAGACCCAGACAGCGGCAAGGTAAAATGTGTAAACATAGCTCCAAATGGGATGACGAGTGAGAAGGTCGCTGACATCTGCATACGAGCCATAGCCCATCACATTCAACGCAACGAGAGCTTCTAATATAGCAACGACAACACCAGCAGCCATCATCTCAAGAGCAATGATGATTAATGCATCGTAAATGAGCGCACCAAATCGGCGTAGTAATCCGGCAGGCGGTAGAGAAATAGAGTTACTCATCATATCTAAACATCTTTTGTATTCGCGAAATTGCAGCAGCATATAGCCTCGGAGAGGATCTGAAAAGAGAAGAGACGCACAGCTTGAAGGTTTGTGGCGAAAATATCGGCAAACGATTTGTATTTCAATATTTTGTTATTGCGCCAATAACTTTCTTACGTATAATGCCAACCATCAAAGGGCAATGCCCAAGATGCCGGTGTGGTGAAATTGGTAGACACGACGGATTCAAAATCCGTTTCCTTCGGGAGTGGCGGTTCAAGTCCGCCCACCGGTACCATAATTTAAACAACAAAGCCTCGACGAAAGTCGGGGCTTTGTTGTTTTTGTCCTCGAAATAATAGTCCACTATCTTAGATAAATGGGACTCTTTTGATAGCCTTCACATACTTCTATAT
>NZ_CAWNIB010000284.1:0-16736 GCF_963874405.1 Vibrio sp. V08_P9A1T1 | reverse complement strand
GTAATACTAATCTAAACTGGTTATACGCCTTCTGATGCCGTTATTGACGCTCTATTGAATGGTTGCCGTCATAAACGGTATAACAATTAAACTACGTAGAAAAAGGTACTAACCTTACTTATAAACTCATAACCTGTTGGGTTAAGGAAGATGCAAACTTGTGATGCGTTTGATGTAAGAAGTTGTTCCAAGGGAGCTTATTCATGAACCTACAAGAAATGGAAAAAAATTCCGCTAAAGCAGTGGTGTTGTTAAAGGCTATGGCTAACGAAAGACGCCTACAAATATTGTGTTTATTACACAATCAAGAACTGTCGGTTGGTGAGCTATGTGGGAAATTAGAATTGAGTCAATCGGCACTTTCGCAGCATCTTGCTTGGTTAAGAAGAGATGGGTTAGTGGATACAAGAAAAGAAGCTCAGACGGTTTACTACACACTCAGCAGCCATGAGATCAAGGCGATGATTGAGTTGTTACACGGTTTATACTGCCGCTAGTGTTTTGAAAAATACACAATCCGAAATTATGTTTCAGTAACATAGTTCGGATTTTTTTATATTGAAATTAGAGTAAATACTTTACTTGACGCTGCAGATATAAAAAAACCGGCCTTAGCCGGTTTTTATTTTCGCGTGGAACCAAGTCTAAATTATAGAGCTTTGATTGCTGCAGCGAAACGAGACTTATGGCGAGCAGCTTTGTTCTTGTGAACAAGACCTTTAGTCGACATACGGTCAAGGATTGGTGTAACTGCAGCAAATGCAGCAGTTGCAGCTTCTTTATCGCCAGCTGCGATAGCTGCGATGGTTTTCTTCATGTAAGTGCGCATCATAGAACGACGGCTAGCATTATGCTGACGACGTTTCTCAGCTTGGATAGCGCGCTTCTTAGCAGATTTACTATTTGCCAAGGGTCTAACTCCCAAAAACTTAGTTCGGTGACAATTTAAGGGCGGGGAATATCCCTTATTTGCTCTCAATTGTCAAATGATTTGTGCAAAAACCGTTCTAGGCCAAACAAATTTTGGTATAGGAAGGTCATCGCGGTTAAGATGCGGGGATTCTAACAGTATTTTTTTTCCAATGCTAATACTTATCTGATCTCGCACTGACATTCCTTATGTGTTGCTGTGGATAATGACGTTTTGGCTTGTTTTTCGAGGTAATAGTGAGCAAACGCCTACTCAAATCTGGCTTGATTGTCAGTGCTATGACGTTGATTTCTCGTGTGTTGGGTCTAGTTCGTGACGTAGTTGTTGCGAATTTGATGGGGGCAGGTGCGAGTGCCGATGTTTTTTTCTTTGCTAATAAAATTCCTAACTTTTTACGTCGGCTATTTGCCGAAGGGGCGTTTTCTCAAGCATTTGTTCCAGTACTGACAGAATACCATTCATCCGGAGATATCAATAAAACACGCGAGCTGATTGCTAAAGCATCTGGCACATTGGGGGTGATTGTCACTTTGGTGACTGTTGTGGGGATCTTATGCTCTGGTGCGGTCACGGCACTGTTTGGGGCTGGTTGGTTTTTAGATTGGCTTAATGATGGTCCTGATGCGCATAAGTTTGAGCTTGCGAGTTTATTATTAAAAATCACTTTTCCTTACTTATGGTTCATCACTTTTGTTGCTTTATCAGGAGCGATTCTCAATACCCTGGGCAAATTTGCCGTCTCTTCTTTTACCCCTGTATTTTTGAATGTGATGATCATCGGTTGCGCTTGGTTTTTGTCGCCGCACTTGCAGCAACCGGAAATTGGCTTGGCGATTGGCGTCCTTCTTGGGGGATTGGTCCAGTTTCTATTTCAAATTCCATTTTTGCTCAAAGCAGGTTTATTGGTTTGGCCTCAATGGGGTTGGAATGAACCGGGGGTTGTGAAAATTCGCACTTTGATGTTGCCCGCTCTTTTTGGGGTATCGGTCAGTCAAATTAACTTATTGCTGGACACCTTCATTGCCAGCTTCTTACAAACGGGCTCCATCAGCTGGCTTTACTATTCAGACCGTTTGCTAGAATTTCCGTTAGGCTTATTTGGTATTGCGATCGCTACCGTTATTTTGCCCGCATTATCCCGTAAACATGTTGATGCCCACAGCGAAGGATTTTCGCAAACTATGGATTGGGGTATTCGTATGGTTTGTCTGCTCGGTTTTCCTGCGATGTTAGGCCTGATTGTGTTGGCAAAACCGATGCTTATGGTGCTATTTATGCGAGGTGAGTTTACCCCGAATGATGTCAATCAAACGGCGTTGTCACTCTATGCATTTGGTTTGGGCTTGATCAGTTTTATGCTGATCAAAGTGCTTGCACCAGGGTACTACTCTCGGCAAGACACCAAAACGCCAGTTCGTTATGGCATTATCGCCATGATCTCTAATATGGTCTTCAATGCACTTTTAGCGTGGCATTTAAGTTATGTTGGTTTGGCGTTAGCTACGTCATTATCTGCTTTTATCAACATGGCACTGCTTTACAGAGGGTTACATGTGCAAGGGGTGTATCAGATCACCCGTAAAACTATTGGTTTTATTATTCGCTTAATGGTGGCCAGCAGTGCGATGGTTGTGGTCATTGTTTGGCAATTGGAAGAAATGTCAACGTGGCTAGAGTGGAGCCTGACACAGAGGGCTACATCATTGGTGATGCTGATCAGTATCGGTGCGGTCAGTTATTTGCTTTGCCTAGCCGTGCTTGGCGTGCGTTTAAAAGACTTAAAAGCGGCGACAGATTAATGGTGATTAGTATATAATCCGTCGGTTTCGCACCTTGCTAATTGAGAACTATAGGTTTTAAGCATTTTCTAATGGAATTGATTCGCGGCATTCACAATATCAAGCCACAGCATCATGGCTGTGTATTAACCATCGGAAACTTTGATGGTGTTCATTTAGGACATCAGCAAGTTTTGAAGCAAGTATCCAAGAAAGCGCAATTATTGGGTTTACCTTCGGTGGTCATGACGTTTGAACCGCAGCCATTAGAATTATTTGCCAAGCACAATGCACCAGCTCGATTAACTCGATTACGTGATAAATTTGTGCAACTGAACAAGCAGTCGGTTGACAGATTGTTATGTGTGAATTTTAACCAGCACTTTGCTAATTTAACGGCAGAAGCTTTTATTCGTGACTTGTTGGTCGCTCAGTTGGGTGTTAAGTTTCTGGTGATTGGTGATGATTTTTGTTTTGGTAAAAATCGCCAAGGTAATTTCAGTATGCTGCAGCAAGCTGGACAACAGTTTGGTTTTGAGGTGGTAAGTACCCACAGTTTTTGCTTGCAACAACAAAGAGTGAGTAGTACTGCTATTCGTAACGCTTTAGCAAGCGATGACTTAGTGTTAGCTAAACAGATGCTCGGTCGTGATTACGGTATCAGTGGTCGAGTGTCGCATGGTCAAAAGTTAGGGCGAACCATTGGTTTCCCTACAGCGAACATTCCGCTTAAGCGCTGTGTTTCACCGGTCTCTGGTGTTTACGTCGTCAATGTCTATGGCCTTGATAACTCGCCTATCGGAGGAATTGCCAATATTGGTAATAGGCCAACAGTCAACGGGGTTCGCCAACAACTTGAAGTACACTTGTTTGACTTTCATGCCAATTTATATGGCAAACAGCTAGAAGTGGCACTTTTACATAAGCTTCGAGATGAAAAGAAATTTGAATCTTTTGGAGCGTTAAAGCAACAAATTGAATTGGATGCTGATGCGGCAAGGGTGTGGTTGCATCAGCTAAAGAATTAGTCGGATTATTCCACCGATTAATATCATGTCTAACGTCGCCCAATATAACGGAATTAAGAATCGATGAGTGATTATAAAGATACCCTGAACCTACCTGAAACAGGGTTTCCAATGCGTGGCGATCTGGCTAAACGTGAGCCAGAAATGTTAAAGCGTTGGTATCAAGAAGATCTTTACGGCGAAATCCGTAAAGCCAAAAAAGGCAAAAAATCTTTCGTATTGCACGATGGCCCTCCTTATGCCAACGGTGATATTCATATTGGTCACGCACTGAATAAGATTCTTAAAGACATTATTATCAAATCGAAAACCTTATCTGGTTTTGACGCGCCTTACATCCCAGGTTGGGACTGTCACGGGCTACCTATCGAATTGATGGTAGAGAAAAAAGTCGGCAAACCGGGCCAGAAAGTGACCGCGGCTGAGTTTCGTGAAAAATGCCGTGAATATGCAGCAGGTCAAGTGGAAGGCCAGAAAGAGAGCTTTAAGCGTTTGGGCATCATGGGTGAGTGGGATAAACCTTATCGCACCATGGATTTCGCCACCGAAGCGAACATTATTCGCGCATTGGGTAAAATTGCCGATAAAAGCCACCTGCTGAAAGGTTTCAAACCTGTTCACTGGTGTACTGATTGTGGTTCAGCACTGGCTGAAGCGGAAGTTGAATACAAAGATAAAGTGTCACCTTCGATTGACGTACGATTCAAAGCAGCCGATGAAGCGGCGCTGCTTGAAAAGTTCACGCTCGCGGCTGATCACGCCGGCCACGGTGAAGTGTCGATTGTCATTTGGACAACCACACCTTGGACCTTGCCAGCTAACCGCGCAGTCTGCTTACGTGATGATCTTGAATATGTTTTGCTGCAAATTGAAGCAGACGGTGAACGCTCTGCTGAACGCATTATCGTTGCGTCAGAACTTGCAAAAAGTGTCATGGATCGTGCTGGTATCAGTCATTACCACAACCTTGGTTTTTGCCGAGGTGCAGACCTCGAACTAATGCCTTTTAATCATCCATTTTACGCATTTACTGTGCCTGCGATTTTGGGTGAGCACGTAACTACTGAATCGGGTACTGGTGTCGTTCATACTGCACCTGGTCATGGTCAAGAAGACTTCGTGGTCGGTCAGCAATACGGCCTTGAAGTAGCCAACCCTGTCGGTTCAAACGGCGTATATCTAGCAGACACCGAGCTATTTGCTGGTCAACATGTGTTTAAAGCGAATGACTCTGTACTTGAAGTACTGAAAGAAAAAGGTGCTTTGTTGCACCACCATGCCTACGAGCATAGTTATCCTCATTGCTGGCGTCATAAAACCCCAATCATTTTCCGTGCAACACCACAATGGTTTGTTTCTATGGAGCAAGCCGGTCTGCGCGCCCAAGCTCTAGAATCGATCAAAGGCGTACAATGGATGCCGGAATGGGGTCAAAGCCGCATCGAAGCAATGATTGAAGGTCGTCCTGAATGGTGTATTTCTCGTCAGCGTACTTGGGGTGTACCGATTGCGCTATTTGTGCATAAAGAGACGGCAGAACTTCATCCTAATAGCCCTGCGCTGATTGAAACAGTGGCGCAATTGGTAGAACAAAAAGGGATTCAAGCGTGGTGGGATGTCGACACTGCTGAGATCTTGGGCGAGGAAGATGCCAAGCATTACGAAAAAGTACTCGATACACTGGATGTGTGGTTCGACTCTGGTGTGACTCACTACGCCGTTGTTGATAAGCGTGAAGAGTTCAATGGCCACGGTGCAGATCTGTACCTTGAAGGTTCAGATCAGCATCGTGGTTGGTTCCAATCTTCATTGATTTCATCGGTAGCAATGAAAGGTGCTGCGCCTTACAAACAAGTATTGACGCATGGCTTTGTGGTCGATGGTCATGGCCGCAAGATGTCAAAATCAATCGGCAACGTGGTTGCGCCAAAAGATGTCACCAATAAACTGGGTGCAGACATCCTGCGTCTATGGGTTGCATCGACTGATTACACTGGTGAAGTGGCGGTTTCTGACGAAATTCTAAAACGTTCGGCGGATGCTTATCGCCGTATCCGTAATACAGCACGTTTCTTCTTAGCCAACCTCAATGGATTTAACCCAGCAACGGATATGGTTGCAGCTGACGAGATGGTGTCGCTGGATCGCTGGGCCGTAGGCCGTGCCTTTGCGGCGCAACAAGAAATTGTCAAAGCATATGAAGAGTATAATACGCATGGCGTGATCCAACGTTTGATGCACTTCTGCTCAATTGAAATGGGTTCGTTCTACCTTGATGTGATTAAAGATCGCCAATACACCGCTAAACAAGGTGCACATGCACAGCGTAGCTGTCAAACGGCGCTGTATTACATCGTTGAGGCTTTGGTTCGTTGGATGGCACCGATCATGTCATTTACGGCTGATGAAATTTGGAACGAAATGCCAGCGATGCAAGCTAATGGCGAGCCGCGTGAAAAATTTGTCTTTACGGGTGAGTGGTTTGAAGGTCTGTTTGGGTTAACTGAAGGCGAAGAGTTGAACAATGAATTTTGGGCAGAGATGCAAAAAGTTCGTAGCTCGGTGAACAAGTTGCTTGAAACTGCTCGCAGTGAAAAAATCATTGGTGGCTCATTACAAGCTGAAGTGGTGCTGTTTGCTGATGACGCTTTAG
This sequence comes from Vibrio sp. V08_P9A1T1, assembly GCF_963874405.1. NCBI lineage: Bacteria > Pseudomonadati > Pseudomonadota > Gammaproteobacteria > Vibrionales > Vibrionaceae > Vibrio > Vibrio sp. V08_P9A1T1. The sequence goes on along the minus strand of NZ_CAWNIB010000284.1, from coordinate 10,346 downwards.
TGGCTCAGTTAAACAAGCTTGAAGATGAACTGCGTTTTGTACTGCTGACATCAAAAGCGATAGTGAAGCCTCTGGCTGAGAAAAGCGATGCGGCACAAGCAACGGAAACAACAGGCTTGTTTGTGTTGGTGAGCGCAACGGAAGCAGAGAAGTGCGATCGTTGTTGGCATCATACTCCTGACGTTGGCACTATCACTGGTCATGAAACTATTTGTGGCCGTTGTGTGTCGAACGTGGATGGTGAAGGCGAAGTTCGTAAGTTCGCTTAATAATATTGGGATTCAATATGGCAGAGCAGACGCTTACTTGGAAACAATCAGGAGTTCGCTGGCTATGGCTAGCGCTTCTGGTCTTTACCCTTGATGTCGGTATAAAGCTGATGGTCATGGATAACATGGGGTATGGTTGGGCAAATCGCATCGAAGTAATGCCTTTTTTTAACCTACTTTATGTACATAACTATGGTGCGGCATTTAGCTTTTTAGGTGATCAAGCGGGTTGGCAACGTTGGTTGTTTACCGCTATCGCCTTTGCGGTGACGGGGCTCCTCACTTACTGGATGAGTAAGCTGCCTGCGCAAGAGAAGTGGCATAATATCGCTTATGCCATGATTATTGGTGGTGCAATCGGCAACGTGTTTGATCGTATCGTGCACGGTTTTGTGGTTGATTATCTTGATTTCTACTGGGGCAATTATCACTGGCCAGCGTTTAACTTGGCTGACAGTGCCATTTGCCTTGGTGCAGCAATGATTATCCTTGATGGCTTTCGTAAAAAAGACGATGCGCACTCATAATGGCTAAAATAGTTGAATAACCCTAAGCGCTGTCTGTTGATTCAGGTGGCGCTTTTTGTTTACTCTTCATCTCTAAAAATACGGTGGCGATAGGCGTACTAAAAACGGGCATTTTTATGTCGTTATGGATGCCTTGTCTCCACACTAAAATAAATAAAGAGAAATCACGTGACGACAATAAAAGCAAACAGTGCGGTAACCCTACACTTCACCATTAAATTAAAAGATGGCTCTATTGCGGATAGCACTCATAATATGGGCAAACCAGCGAAATTGGTTATTGGTGATGGCAGTCTAAGCGACAATTTTGAGTTGTGCTTAATCGGTCTGAGTGCCGGAGAATCCAAAACCATTGAGTTAAAAGCCGAAGACGCGTTTGGTTTGTCTAACCCAGATAACATCCACCATATGGATCGCGCCAAATTTGCCGGTAATACTGAGGTGGAAGTTGGCACGATTATGGCGTTTAGTGGCCGCGATGGCTTAGAAATTCCTGGCATTATCACCGCTATTGCGGGCGATTCGGTAACGGTTGATTTTAACCACCCACTTGCAGGACAAGATGTCATTTTTGATGTTGAAATTTTGTCTGTAGAATAATTGTCAACTTGCGATAACCCTATTCAATGAGCAATGAAATGAAAATATTGTTAGCCAACCCTCGTGGTTTTTGCGCCGGTGTTGATCGTGCGATCAGCATTGTTGAACGCGCACTTGAGCTGTATCAGCCTCCGATTTATGTACGACATGAAGTGGTGCATAACCGCTTTGTGGTGGAAGGGCTGAAGCAGCGCGGGGCCATTTTTGTTGAGGACTTACACGAAGTACCTGATGACAATATTGTGATCTTTTCTGCTCATGGCGTTTCGCAAGCGGTGAGACTTGAAGCGAAAGCGCGTGCATTAACCGTGTTTGATGCCACTTGCCCTTTGGTGACTAAAGTGCATATGGAAGTGGCTCGAGCCAGTCGCCGCAGTATGGAAGTAGTGCTGATTGGCCATGCAGGTCATCCTGAAGTGGAAGGAACCATGGGCCAATACGCCAGTAAAAAAGGCGGCATGTACTTGGTTGAAAAACCGGAAGATGTTGAATCGCTAAAAGCTATCGTTAAAGATCCGACTAATTTACATTATGTTAGCCAAACCACCTTGTCGGTGGATGAAACAGCCGATGTGATTGATAAATTGCGTGAAGTGTTTCCTGATATTCAGGGACCACGTAAAGATGATATCTGTTACGCGACACAAAACCGCCAAGATGCGGTGCGTCAACTTGCATTGGATGTTGATTTGGTGGTGGTGGTGGGCTCGAAAAATTCATCAAACTCTACGCGTTTAAAAGAATTGGCGGAAAAGCTCGGAACGCCGGGTTACTTGATTGATTGCCCTGAAGATATTGATCCAACGTGGTTTGATGGTAAGAAAACCGTTGGCGTCACGGCCGGCGCATCGGCACCCGAAGCATTAGTGAATCAGATCCTAGATCGAATTAAAGAGCTTGGTGCTCAATCGGTTGAAGAAGTGCTTGGACGAGAAGAGAACATGTTTTTTGAAGTGCCCAAAGAGCTGCAAATCAAGCAAATCGACTAGTCAATAAAAAGTATTTGTAGACGTACCAATAAAAGAAGAAGGGCTTCCAAATGGAAGCCCTTTTCTATAACGCAAGCGAAGCGTCATTCACACTATGCAGTTTCTGTGACTGCTTTCGGTTTTTCTTCATCGGTAAGTTCGATGTCGCCTTTACCTTTGGAGATTCTAATTACATATATGGTTACGGACAGTGAGAACAAAATACCGGCAATGGTTGATGCTTGCATCGGTAAGCCAAAGCCTAATGCACTGTTATTAAGAATGAAGGTGGCACAAACCGTGGTCATAAACATCGCGGGGATAGTCGCAATCCAATGCAGTTTGTTATGGCGTAGTAAATAGGCGGAAGCGGTCCAAAGCATCATTACTGCTGTGGTTTGGTTGGCAAAACCGAAGTAGCGCCAAATAATACCGAAATCCACTTGAGTGAGAATGGCACCCAAAACAAACAGCGGCAGTGCCATGAACAAGCGATTACGCAGCGTTTTTTGTTCCATATTGAAATATTCAGCTAAGATCAAACGACTAGAGCGAAATGCAGTGTCGCCTGAGGTGATGGGTAGGATAACCACACCCAAGAAGGCGATGATGCCGCCAAACACACCTAATAAGCCAAAGGATGCGCTGTACACAACGTTACCCGGGCCGCCGTTTTTCACCGCTTCTGATAATCCTTCCAATGAGCCAAAGAAAGAGAGTGCAATCGCACACCAGATAAGTGCGATAATTCCTTCACCAATCATCGCACCGTAAAACACGAAGCGGCCATTTTTTTCGTTTTCCATACAGCGAGCCATCAATGGCGACTGAGTTGCATGGAAACCAGAGATAGCACCGCAAGCAATCGTGATAAAGAGCGCTGGCCAAAGTGGTAGGTCGTTCGGGTTCATGTTGCTGAACATGTCGCTCATTTCAAAACCGCCCATCACAGTGTGTTCACTGGAAAGTGCAATCGCGGTCATTAAGCCAACCGACATAAAGATCAACAATGCGCCGAACAGTGGGTAGAAACGGCCGATGATTTTATCGACAGGAACGATGGTGGCGAGAATGTAGTAAGCGAAAATGATCACCACCATTGAGGTCATGCTCACCGTTAGACTCGTTTGCTCGTTAATCAGATTGGTGATCATCCCTGCAGGCGCAGAAACGAAAACAACCCCCACGAGCAGTAACAGTACAATGGCAAAAATGTTCATAAAATGTTTGGCGCCATTGCCTAGGTAACGGCCGGTAATGGTAGGCACTGAAGCGCCGCCATTGCGTACCGACAACATGCCTGAAAAGTAGTCATGCACCGCACCTGCAAAAATACAGCCGACGACAATCCACAACATTGCCGCAGGACCATAGAGTGCGCCCATGATTGGGCCGAAAATTGGGCCTACGCCAGCAATATTAAGCAATTGTACCAAGTAGACTTTTTTGGTCGACATAGGAACATAGTCCACGCCATCACTCATGGTGTGGGCCGGTGTTTTACGGTTCTCGTTAATACCAAATACTTTTTCTACAAAAGCGCCGTAGATAAAGTATCCGGCCAGTAGGGCTGCGACACAGGTAAGAAACCACATCATAGCAATTGTCCTTTATGAATGAATTAAGCTCACTGTGGATAATAAAGGGCTCTGTGACGAGAAACATCTGCTTTTCCAGTGAGCGGCACTATAAGCCAGTTAAGTGGCTATTTCACACAATAAGTGGTTTAAGGCTCGTCTCATCATCTGGATCAATAATGCTTTGCTGCTGGGAGGCAATGAGTGGCATCTTACAAGCAATCTGCTAGGCTAATTGAATGAAAATAAGAACTTAAGGACAACAATGAAAAAATTAAGTGTATTGTGCGCTGCTATATTGATGATTGGGTGTGCGGCCTCTGATGCTGAATTAGCACAAAACGGAGATTGGCAACAAATTGGTTATCAAGATGGAGTCACAGGTCATACTCAGCGTAGCTATAAAAAGCTTTCTGAGCTGGGTTTGGTGCAACAAGCCGATTACGAAACGGGATACGTTAAAGGGCTAAGCGAGTATTGTAACCCCAATTTCGCCTATCAAATTGGATTGTCAGGACTATATTATGAAGGTGCGTGCGAAGGAACCGAGCAAGCACAGCGCTTTCGCATGGAATGGCAACGGGGTTGGAATGAGTTTTCTAACTGATTTTTTGATTGAGAGCCACTAGTGGCTCTCTTATTCGCTTTCCATTGCCCGGCGAAGAAAACCATCAGACTCCGTCAATTTATCCATAGCTTCTGCATAACTTAACCCCGTCAAGTGCATCAATATCGCTACTTTTACATTGTTGTTGCTTTGGGCTAATAAGTATTCAGCCTCAGCGCGTTCACAGTCGGTTGCTTGCATCACAATTCGCACCGCTCTGGCGATGAGTTTTCGGTTAGTGGCCTTAACATCGACCATTAAATTTTGGTAACTCTTACCAAGACGGATCATGCTAGCGGTGGTGAGCATGTTGAGTACCAGCTTCTGCGCTGTACCGGATTTTAAGCGCGTTGAACCGGTCAGAGCTTCTGGCCCAACGACAGGGCTAATGGCTATTTGAGCCAATTCTGCAATCGGGGAATCCGGGTTACATGATAGGGCAATGGTTGTCGCGCCCAAATCATTAGCATACTCCAAGGCACCGATGACATAAGGTGTGCGCCCACTAGCGGCAATGCCAACAACCACATCTTGATCCGTAAAATGAATACTTTTGAGATCTTGAATGCCGAGTTCTGCGCAATCTTCCGCCCCTTCTTTAGCACTGAACATGGCCTCTTTCCCACCGGCAATCAAACCAATCACCATCTGATCGCTAACCCCAAATGTTGGAGGGCACTCTGATGCATCAAGAACGCCTAATCGACCACTGGTTCCTGCGCCAATGTAGATTAATCGACCACCATGTTTGAATGCATAGGTAATTCGATCCACGGCTAAGGCGATCTCCGGAATGACTTTTTCGACGGCCAGCGGAACGTGTTTATCTTGTTGATTGAGCCGTTCTACAATTTCTTGTGCTGATAGTAGGTCAATATCCATTGTGTCAGGGTTGCGACCTTCGGAAATAAGGTGAGAAAGCGCAGAGAGCAGCGCGTCATTAGTCATACCATTCCTTACTTATTAATGAGTAAAATAGACCACACCCAACGAAGCGAGAGCGCTTGCTCCGGTTACTTCTGGTAGATTGCTGGGTAAATTATGCAGACGACGTTGAGCAAGCCAAGCAAAAGCCATCGCTTCCATGTAGTCACTATCCACCCCTTTATCGCTGGTGGGCATGATGCGCCAGTGTGCTAAATGGGCCTGCAAACGTTCAACCAATAGCGGGTTACGGGCACCGCCCCCACACAGCAGCAATTCCGGCGCTGGCCCACATTGGTAGTGTGCGACTTGCGTGGCGATGGTGAGTGCTGTGTATTCACAGAGTGTACGTTGCACATCTTCTGCTGCTAACGAAAACTCAGCCAATATCTGCTGAAGCCAAGGGAGATTAAACAGCTCGCGACCTGTACTTTTCGGTGCATTCAACGCAAGGTACGGCTCTTGATTGAGACGTTCGAGTAGTGGTTGGTGTACCTTTCCCGATCTCGCCCACATGCCATTATCATCAAACTTATGGCCTGTCTGTTCAAAGCACCACGCATCCATCAACATATTGCCCGGGCCCGTATCGTAGCCTAATACTTTTTGCTGCGGCCGCAGTACCGAAATATTAGCGATGCCGCCAATATTGAGTACTACAACGCTCGAATCGGTTGATTTGAAAATGGTGTCGTGAAATGCAGGGACTAATGGAGCTCCTTGGCCGCCGAGCGCCATATCTTTGCGACGAAAATCAGCCACTGTGTCGATGCCAGTTTTGCTGCTGATGATATTGGCATCACCGAGTTGCATCGTAAAAGGCGTATTACCGTTGGGTTGATGAAAAACCGTTTGGCCATGGCAGCCAATCGCGCGAATATCGCACGCTTGATAGCCTGATTGAGCCAGTAAAGCGATGACTGCATCAGCAAACAGATGGCCGAGCAAGTGGTCTAACTCGCCAATCTCTTGCACATTGGTTGATTGCCCAATACAGACATTCAGCAAACGCTGTTTGAGATCTTCTGGCATTGGGAAATCAGCGTGAGCCAATAAACGAATTTGGTTGCCATCCATTTCGACCAGCGCTGTATCGACACCATCCATGCTGGTGCCAGACATCACACCAATGTAGCGTTCAATGCTCTTCATTCGCTTCTCCTTCAACTCAAAAACAAAATCATTGTAATAGAAATTCAAAGCGAATAACCTCGTTAAATTAACTGTTTAAGTAAATTTTTGGAGTGAGCATGGGACCGTTGTGGCTAGATGTGGCAGGCTGTGAATTGAGCGCTGAAGACAAAGAGATTCTTGAGCATCCCACTGTCGGCGGGGTCATTCTTTTTGCGCGTAATTATCACGATAACGCGCAGTTGCTTGCGCTTAATAAAGCGATTCGCCACGCAGCAAAACGTCCGATTTTGATTGGTGTCGATCAAGAAGGTGGGCGAGTACAACGTTTTCGTGATGGGTTTTCGCTGATCCCTGCCGCGCAGCAGTATGCCAAGCAGAATAATGGTGAAGCATTAGCTCGCCAAGGTGGCTGGCTGATGGCGGCGGAGTTGATTGCTCATGATATTGATCTCAGCTTTGCTCCTGTATTGGATAAAGGTCATGCGTGTAAAGCGATTGGTAATCGTGCTTTTGGTGATGATGTACAGAGCATCATTCGCCACAGTTCAGCCTATATGCAAGGTATGAAAGAGGCTGGCATGGCAACAACAGGTAAACACTTTCCCGGTCACGGCGGGGTAATCGCTGACTCGCATCTTGAGACGCCCTATGATGAGCGCAGCACGGTGATGGAAGAGGACATGGCAATATTCAAAGCGCAGATTGAAGCTGGAGTGCTCGATGCCATGATGCCTGCGCATGTGATTTATCCTCACTATGATGATCAACCTGCCAGCGGCTCTGCGTTTTGGTTGAAGCAAGTACTTCGCCAGCAGTTAGGGTTCAAAGGATTAGTCTTTTCTGATGATTTAACAATGGAAGGGGCATCTGTCATGGGCGGTCCTGCCGAGCGCGCGCATCAATCGCTAGCCGCTGGATGTGACATGATTTTAGTGTGCAATCAACGCGCAGCTCAAATTGAAGTATTGGATAATTTGCCGATTTTGGACGTGCCAGCGGCTGAGTCTCTACTCAAACGTCGTGCTTTTAATCTTCCTCAACTGCAAAGCACTGAACAGTGGAAACAAGCCTCAGAAGCGATGAAACGACTGCTTGGTGAGTAAAAAAATGGCGCTGTGCGTGAAAGCTTCAGCGCCGTTATTTTCTATTCGTTGCGGTTAGTGAAAACCCAGAACTTCTTTTAAATTTTTTAGATAACGTCGGCTGACGGGCACTTTGTGATCACTCAGGGTGATGATTTCCGCCAGCCCATTGTCCAATAATTTGATCTCTTTAATGGCCCTAGTATTGATTAAATACTGGCGGTGACAACGAACCAGTGGCGTTCTTTCTTCCAAAATTTTGAGCGTTAGTTGGCTGGTGGCTCGTTGTAAATGGGTTTGCACATGAACACCACTGATGTCGCTCAAAGCAAACTCGACATCTTTGGTGGCAATGATCACAATTCGATTTAATCCAATGCAGGGAACTTGATCTAACCCTGCTGGTGATAAAATCGAAAAATCCTGCTTTTTTTGCCCTTGGCGAACTAAACGTTGCAGCGTTTTCTTTAAGCGCTCAGGGTCAACTGGCTTGAGTAGATAATCAAACGCATTTTCCTCAAACGCTTGCAGCGCATACTGATCATAAGCGGTGACAAACACCACATTGGGCATCGTATCTGGGTCAAGCATCCCTAGCAGCTCAATGCCAGTAACTTGTGGCATTTGGATGTCGAGAAACACCACGTCTGGCTTTAGCTGATTGATTTTTTTTAACCCTTCGATCGCATTACTGGCGTGACCAATCACATCAACATCGCCCGTCTCTTCTAGTAGCTCAGTCAGTTCTTCCCGAGCGAGCAGTTCGTCATCAATAACCAGTGCCGATAGCATGTTATTCCCTTAGTTAAATCCTTGATGAGGAATGAGAAAGCTCATTCGTGTGTATTGATTAGCCAATACTTCCGTTTTTAGTGCGGCTTGTTCGCCAAATTTATTAGTTAAGCGTTTATTGACAATTTGCATGCCTAAACCATCGTAATCTTCATTCGGAGCTTGGTAACTGCCCGCATTATCTTCCACTACAATTTTGTATCCTTCCGTTTGCACTTGGCTGTAGATTCGTACCCGCCCGCCTTCTAACAAGTTAGAGGTGCCGTGCTTTATCGCATTTTCTACCAGTGGCTGTAGAGTAAAACTGGGTACATTGCGCTCAAGCAGTAATGCATCATCGATGGCGATATCCACTTCAAGGCGATCGGCAAAACGCGCTTGTTCTATGGTTAAGTAGGCTTTGACATGTGCTAATTCTTCTTTAAGAGTCACTGTCTCAATATTTTGTTTGAGGTTACTACGAAAGAAGTGCGAAAGATGCTGGATAAGTTCTCGCGCTTTGTCGGGATCACGGCGGGTGATGGCACTAATGGTATTGAGCGCATTAAACAGAAAGTGAGGGTTGACTTGAGCATGCAGCAGTTTGATCTCGGCACGGGAAAGCAGCATCTGCTTTTGTTGGTATTCGCCGTACAGAATTTGGCTCGACAGTAATTGTGCAATCCCTTCCGCCATTGACATGTTAATGGTTGAAAAAAGTTTACGCTTCGGCTCGTACAGCTTTATGGTTCCAATTACGCGATCACCTGCTCTAAGTGGAATGATTAACGCTGAACCGAGTTTGCAGTTTTTAGAGAGTGAGCATTGATAAGGGGAATCTTTTCCGTCGAGGTAAATAATGCGGTTTTTGGTGATCGCATCGAGTGTACTTTGTGATGAGATTGGCGTATTGGGTTTGTGGTGGTCATCACCGATACCGATAAACGCGAGTATTTTTTCTCTATCGGTGATGGATACCGCGCCAACATTGGTCATTTCGTAAACAATTCGAGCGACTTTACCTGCATTGTGTGGATTAAAACCGTTGGCCAAAATGCCAACTGAACGCTCAGCAATATTCAGTGCGCGACGAGAAAAGGTGGCGGAGTACTCTTCAAAAATGGTTTTTCTGTCTTGTAAAATGCTCATGAATAGCGCTGCGCCGACTGAGTTAGCTATGATCATGGGCGCGGCGATGGTCGAGACTAAGGCGTACGCATCAACAAACGGTTTAGCGACTAACAAAATTACCAACATTTGCACTATCTCAGCAAACAGTGTTACGGCAAAAACAATGCTGGGGCTAAACAGGAGTCGCCCTTTGCCCTTTCTCAGTAAATAGGTGTGCAGCAATCCACCAATCAAGCCTTCTGCAGTGGTTGAAATGGCGCATGCCACATCGGTAAAACCGCCTAAAGTGTAGCGATGCATACCGCCAGTAAATCCAACCGCAAACCCCACAATGGGGCCACCAAATAACCCACCCATGACGGCACCTATCGCCCGCGTATTGGCAATCGCATCGTTGATCTGCAAACCAAAATAGGTGCCCATGATGCAAAAGAGGGAAAACAAAACATAGGTACTGATTTTGTGGCTAATTCGACTGGAAATGTTAAGCAGCGGCAAGAAAATGGGTGTTTTGCTCAACATATAAGCGAGAACGAGGTAAACACACATCTGTTGCAGTAAGGAAAGAATTAAATCCATGTCAAAAACCCGTTGGTTTGGTGATCCCCTTTTCACTTGAAGCTACAGTGGTATTGGCTTTGTTCATTTTCCTAAGCGTAGAGTTTTCTATATACATTAGGATTTATGTACGGATGGCCAGACTGTAACACCAATCTCTTTGGGTATGATTTACGATTCATCCTCACTATTTTAGGT
>NZ_CAWNIB010000283.1:0-45776 GCF_963874405.1 Vibrio sp. V08_P9A1T1 | reverse complement strand
CTACATTACGGATAGTTTTAACCTGCATTGTTTCTAATTTTTTTAATTCGCTCTGCGATAGATTGATTCTCGCAATCATCATATTTTTCAAAGAAGAGAAAGCTGTCGACATGATACACCTATTAATTAATTGACAAGTCAATCAACACCATTAACCACAGAGGGTTGAATATCACGAGATTTATTCTGAAATTTCCTGCCAATTTTTGCTCCACAAAAACACACACGTTGAGGTAAATATCGACATCTACATGATTGCATTGATGAAAAATACGTATCAACAGTGCTCATAGTGGCAATTTAATGACACTTAGGTCATTTGTAACTCAAGTAAATACTTCAGGATAAAGACCACTTTGATCTTATACTGAAGAGTGAACGTACAAATATGTTATTAACGGGCTGTTAGGTTGACGACATACATATGAGTACCCCATCTTTAGTGATTTTTTTCGATGCGCAGTGTCCTTTATGCTGCAATGAAATGCGTTCATTAAAAACCTTCGATCACCATGGTCGGGTTCAGCTTATCGACATAAATGACGGCGATGCTATGCGTAGCTTTCCTTCTATCGACAAAAGCAAGGCGTTATCGATACTGCATGGCTTAGATCAACAAAGCAATCTGCTTTATGGGCTGGATGTGACCGTTCTAGCTTGGCGTTTAGTCAACAAACATCGCTGGTTATTCATCACGCGCTTACCCATCCTAAAATGGATTAGCGACCAACTTTATCTTCTTTTTGCAAAACATCGCATGTTGATATCTCGCTGGTTTAGTCATGCTCAATGCCGTAATGGCGTTTGTAAAAACAGAGAGTGATAACAATGAAATACCTCATTATTGGCGCCTCAAGCATCATCGCCCAAGCTTTTATAAGGGAGCTCAAAGCACAGCTTTTAACACCAGAAATCGTTACCGTCTCAAGACAAAAATATCTCGCCCAATCCTCAAGAGAACATTTTCCAACCGACTACAGTATCGAATCAACGGCCTTGATTGCCAAAACATTGGCCGACATCGGGCATAAGTTTGATCAAATTGTGTTTTTTAATGGGCAACTACACAACGGCACCTATACACCGGAAAAGCGTATCTCAAGGTTTGACGAGTCTTACTTTCAATGGCTTTTACAATGTAACGTTTTGAGCCAAGTGCGTTGGTTTCAATATTTACCATCACTTATTGATCGTCAATCTTTTGCAAAAATTACGGTTTTTAGCGCGCGGATAGGTAGCTTAGAGGATAACCACAGTGGCGGCTGGTACAGCTATCGGATGAGTAAAGCGGCGCTAAATATGGCGACGAAAAGTTTTGCGATAGAGCTAGCTCGCACTCATCCCAACACACAAACTATTCTGTTTCATCCGGGAACCACCGACACCCCGCTTTCTAAACCATTTCAGCGTAATGTGGCTAGCGATAAGCTCTTTGAACCGGAGTTTGTGGCTAAGCAACTTTATCAACTACAGCAAAAGGAAATGTTAGATAAGCCCGTCTGTTTTGTGGATTGGCAGCACCAGACCATCAAATGGTGATCGCTCATCATTGAGTGGTCGATAACGCAGCTGATGTTCGGTGAGCCATGTTTTTAAGGTCTTGCGCGATATTTTAATACCCGTTTCGCTCAAGTGATTTGGTATTAAAAAATAATCGATGGGATATTTAAATCTTTCAAGCCTGCCATTGAGCCACTGCTCTAACGCCTCTTTTTTAGGCATAGTTTGGCATTGCAACAAAGCAACGCTGCGCGCGCCAAACTCATCATCATGAACAGGGATCACCATCGCTAAAGCGATGTCGGGGTGGTGAGATAATACCGCTTCAATCTCTTCACAATGAATGTTTTCGCCTCCAGAGATAAATTGGTTATCAACGCGGCCAATAATGAACAGCTCATCATTCTGCCAATGGCCAAGGTCTTGGCTGTCGAACCATCCTTGTTCATCAATAAGAGACGTGATTAAGCCTTGTTGGTAATAGCCACTGGATATGGTTTCACCGCCAATGAAAATGCGCTGACCTTGTAGCTTCACTTGCCGTTTAGGTAGCACGTGGCCAACACTCTGGCTTGCGTTAACACGTTTTGCTGTGACAGTGGAAGCCGCTTCCGTCATGCCATAACCCACCCAAGTTTCAATGCCATGCTTTGCCGCCTGCTGGGCGAGATGGTTTGGGATATGGCCTCCGCCAAGCAGCACGTGCGTTAATGCGAGCGGTGTTTTACTGTCTAATAAACGCTTCAGTTGAGTAGCAACCAATGAAGCATGCGTAACATGAATTATATCTTGGGTGAGATCGCCGCTGCCGACTTTTAAGCAAGCACCAGCTACTAGCCAGCGATAAATAATGGCTAACCCAGACACATGATACATCGGTAAACTCAGCAGCCACGTATCATGGCAACTAAATGAAAATACCTCAAGTAAACCACTGGCTGACGACCAATGCTGCTGAAAAGTATGAATAACGGCTTTAGGAACCCCAGTAGAGCCAGAAGTAAAGATGATTGAGGCAAACTGTGTCTCAGCCTTGTTTACCATAGCGCTCGTGGGCGGCGAAACATGTTCATGAGTAAAAAGCCGGATGTTAGCGTCAGCGAGCAATGAAGTTAGCTCATTCTCCTTGAGCTTAGCTCCTTCACCTAACCATAACCAATGTGGTTGATTCTCTCCGTATAAGGTACTGAGTTTCTGTTTCAGCAGCATCATGGGTTGTGGCATGGTGATGGCGCAGATCACGCCAAGTTTTAACGACGCAAGGTAGATTAACACTAACTCAAGGCTGTTCTTACCCACTAACGTCAGCACATCTTGGTTCTGCAAACCTTGTTGCTGCATTGCAAAAGCATAAGCGTCAATACGGTTCGCTAACTGCTGCCAAGTGTAGGTTTGATTCGCCGTACGCAATGCGATCGCGTGCGGCGTATACAAAGCATGTTGTTGCCACGGCTTTTGGCAAAAGGAAACGCCTACTCGCATTGAGATTGCCAAACCACCGTTTGCTGTGCGAGCGTTTGTATCGGCAATGCGCTGTTGGGCCATGCGCTTTCGAGTTGTGCTTTAAACAAACTAATCGTATCTAGCCCCGGAATTTCATTAGGCAGTTGCCACTGCGCAAAACGAGCTAATTGGCAAAGCCCTAAGCTCGATTCGATGCTAGAGCTAATAACGGCTTGAATGCCTAATGTTTTAGCTTTTTCAATCAAAGCAATACAGCGCTGTACCGACCCAATCAAGGTCGGTTTAATCACAATGGCTTTCGCTCCCGTCAGATCTTCTAGCTGAAAATCTGCACGGCGAACGGCTTGCTGTAAGGTTTCATCCCACGCAATCGCAATGCCCGTATTGATAGCAAAAGCCAAGCTGTCACTGGGAGATGGACACGGCTCTTCCAAAAACGCAATGCGTTGACGCAGCGAAGGAGAGACATATTGGGCAAATTTTTCAGCTTTAGCGGGTGTCCAAGCTTGGTTAGCATCAAGACGCAATTGCAAATCAGGCATGGATTCTAAAAACAGATTTACGATCATCCCATCGCGAATCGCTTCGTACAGCCCAACTTTAATCTTCGCAACTCTATGATCGCCCGGTAGCGCGTTCAGAAGCGGGATCAGTTCATCAGGGTCTCCCGAGCACAAAGGTGCTGCGTGATAGTGTCCGGCTTGAGGCAACCCACCATCCAGCTCTAACTCCGCCATCGACAAACCAAAGGCAACAGAAGGAAAAAGATCATCATAGGCAATAAGCTCGCCACTAACCCAAAGCTGAAGCTGAGCTATTAACTGCTGCTGTGCTTGCTCAAGTGACTCTAAACTGAAACCGGGTAATGGGGCAACTTCACCCAACGCTGAACCGTGATCATCTTGTAATTCAATAATCAGACCTTCACGTTCTACTAGCTTCTGATTGCGGAGAATAACGCCGCTATCCATCGGTAAACAGTAGCGATACAGTGTTGCGCTGCGCATAATTTCAACCTTTTGTTCGATATTCGACTTTGTTCATTGAGACCACTAGCCCAAATCATCACGGAAAATTGGATGACTTGAGCCGATTTTACGCTTAAGGATTACGAGGGAATTTATTGAAATCAGGGCGGCGTTTTTCATTGAAGGCATTGCGCCCTTCTTGCCCCTCTTCTGTCATATAGAACATCATGGTTGCGTTACCTGCCAGTTCTTGCAAACCTGCTTGGCCGTCACAATCTGCGTTGAGCGCTGCTTTCAAACAGCGCAGCGCCATAGGGCTATGCTGCAATACTTCACGACACCAGCGAACCGTCTCTTTTTCTAAATCAGCTACTGGCACAACCGTGTTGACCAGCCCCATGTCCAACGCTTCTTGAGCATCATAAAAACGGCAAAGGAACCAAATTTCACGCGCTTTTTTCTGCCCAACGATACGGGCCATGTAAGACGCCCCCCATCCACCATCGAATGAACCCACTTTGGGTCCTGTTTGACCAAACTGGGCATTTTCTGCCGCTATAGTTAAATCGCACATCATATGCAGCACATGGCCACCACCGACAGCCCAACCAGCCACCGCCGCAATTACAGGTTTAGGACAGGTACGAATTTGGCGTTGGAAATCGAGCACATTGAGATGATGCGTACCGGACTCATCACGATAGCCGCCGTAGTCGCCACGAATTTTTTGATCGCCACCAGAGCAAAATGCCGCTTCACCAAGACCAGTTAGAATGATCACGCCAACTTGCTCATCATAACGCGCATCGGCCAGCGCACTGATCATCTCTTTAACCGTTTGTGGGCGAAAGGCATTACGCACCTGAGGGCGGGCAATCGTAATTTTGGCAATGCCATCTTGCGATTTGTGATAGTGAATATCTTCATATTCGGCGCTGCAGTCACTCCAGATGACTGGTGCATACAATTCTTGTTCAGTAATACCGACTGTTTTAGCCATGGTGCTTTCCATTGTTCTATTAATTATTGTTTTTGAACCAACGCGTTAGCATTGGCTGATAAATTCTTGAATAAGATGAGCAAATACTTCGGGCTGCTCATGATGGACATTATGCCCTGCAGCCCGCACTTGGCGATATTCGAAACCGCTTTGCTGTGCCAGATGAACAAACTTGCTGTCCTTCTCCCCACAAATATAGACCATTGGCAATGCGACTTGCTCAAGTTGTGCGAGCAGATAAGGCTGCTTTGCCAATGAAGTCGAAAGTAGCATGTGAGCCACTGCCGCCCCAAGATTAGCACTGCGTTGAGTGACTAAAGTTTGTCTTTGCTCATGATTTAATGAAGAAAAAACGGGTTGACGATACCAATCGACCAAAACTCGCTCAATCTGCTCAGTTTGGAAACGATGTGCCCAATGGTGATCATTTTTCAATCGTTGCTCACGTTCAAAAGAACTCTGCAAGCCGAAGTTGCCACCCTCAACGATCAAACCTTGAATATTCAACGCCGAAAAACGCTGCATCGCCACGCCATACATTGCCAGCCTTCCACCAAGTGAATAGCCCACCAATACGATAGGTGTTTTTTCGCCAAGCTGCTTAAGCACGGTTGCAGAAATGTGAACGCAGCACTCATCAAAATCATCACATAAGAGAGACTGACTGCCGCCATGACCGGGAAGATCAATCCATAATTGCGAGTATGGCGAAAGGAAAACCGCCGTTTTCGACCAATCTCGCCCACTGCCTAGTAAACCATGTAGAAAAACCACCACAGGCTCAACCGACGTCGAACCTGTGGTGGTGCTGCAATAAAAACGACTACAAAGCATAGACTTGCTGGGTAAATTGTGTGATTTGCTCACCGGCTTGCCCAGACGGCGTGGTCACTTCAACCAATAAGGTGCCAGTACCCTGTTGTAAATGTTCACGGACCAAGCTTTGATAAGCAGATAAGGTTTGCGGACAAGCATAACCTAAACGAAACTGCCGTGCGGCGTGTTCAAATTGGTAGCCATGGGGCATTTGGTACAAGGCGGTTTTGTGCGTTTTGGGAACGGGTAATAGATCAAAAATAGCGCCACCATCATTATTCACCACCACCAGCACCAGAGGCGTGCTGACTTGGCTAAGCAGAGCTAGAGAATTCAGATCATACAGCAATGACGTGTCACCAATAAATACCAACATTGGATTATGATTGGCTCGCTGTACTCCTGCGGCGGTTGCCACTAAGCCATCAATGCCCGAAGCGCCTCGATTGGAGTAAACCGAACGTCCCTCAATTTGAGCAAACATATCGGCTAAACGGACGAACAAACTGTTGCCGATAAATAGGTCGGCCCCTTCGCTACGCTCGGCCATATCGAGCGCTAAACCAATCTCTGTAATGGAAGAGTCACCGTTCAAATGCAATTTAGCCAGTTGGGCAATCTCTTGCGCCACACTTTTTATCCGATCCGACCAACCCGCTTGCGCCGCACCTAAAGCCGTTAATTTACCAATATGCCGATCGACCCAGCACGCAATATCAGTGACAAACTGCTGTTGCATCAGATGGTTTTGATTATTACGTGCCATTTGGGGTGAAACGTAAATATACTGCACGTTACCCGTGTGGGCATGGCTAGCTAGCCATTGAGTAAGCCGTTTTGAGACCAGCCGTGAACCGAATTGGATCACCACCTCACTTTCACTAAGCAGCTCACGTGCTCGCACATTTTGTAACCATAAATCAAAATGCGCCCATTCGCTGCTCACGCCTGATTGTGGATCACATAAGACTGGCCAGCCAAGTTTGTTGGCAAAATGCTTGGCCTTCTTCGCTTCAGCTAATGTCAACGAACCAAGAATCACCAGCCCTTTTTTACTCAGCCATGCACCATCATCTAACGTTTTGGTTTCGGTTTGGTACTGGCGAGAGCTGAATGCTTGCTCACGCTGACGCCACGCTTCAATCACAGCCAAATAGTCCGCGTAGAGATCTACATCATGATGTTCGGCATAAAGTGGTTCGGGAAAGGGACAGTTAATATGTATTGCACCCCCCATGTGATCTTGGTTGGCCATGGCCTCATCCACTGTGGTTAACAACCAAGCCAATGGGATAGTCGTCGATGGACTGGGTAGATTCACCGCCTGCGTGACATGTGATGAGTAAATACCTACTTGATTGATTGCTTGATTCGCACCGCATCCCACGAGCTCAACGGGCCGGTCAGCCGTGAGTACAACGAGTTTTTCACCCGTGAGGTGTGACTCAGCAATCGCTGGCAGTAAATTAGCCGCCGCCGTGCCAGAAGTGACAATCACCGCAACTGGCTTTTGGCTCGCCTTAGCAAGACCTAAAGCAAGAAAGCCCAGCCCACGCTCATCAAAGTGAGTATGGATTGAGAGCTTGTGATTGGCGGCCGCCTCTAAGGTCAAAGGTGTCGAGCGTGAACCTGGTGCAATACAGATCTCTTGCACCCCAAGTCGAGTAAGCTCCTCAAGTAGCGTTTGGCTCCAAATTCGGTTCAGCACTGCTTGGTCATGCTTCATGACGCCACTCCTAGAGGAAAATGGTCGCTGATCAAACTCAATAAGGTTGCCATTTTTTTGTCTAACTCTTGCCATTCATGCTCAGCAACTGAACCTGGAACAATGCCCGCTCCGGCAAACAGTTGGACCTGATTGTCCACCAGCAAAGCGCTGCGAATCGCCACACAAAACTCCGCTTGTTGATGGCTAAAATAACCGACTGAGCCAGCATACCAACCACGTGCAAAAGGCTCATTAGCCTGAATAAAATCCATCGCCGCTTTACGCGGCAGGCCAGCCACGGCCGCGGTCGGTTGTAACGCGTTCAGCAGTTGTACACCATTCACACCCTTTTTCAGCTGCGCATGGATACCCCGTTTTAAATGTTGCACTTTGCGCAAACGCACTAAACGGACGTCCTGTTCCACATCAACCCTTTCAGAATGAGGCGTTAACCGTTCAATAATGTCATCCACTACATATTGATTTTCATTAAGATTTTTACTGTCTTGAGTAAGCCAATGAGATAACTCCATGTCTTGGCTCGCATTTTCTCCCCGACCTATAGTTCCCGCCAGCGCTTCGGTATACAAAGTCTGCCCTTGACGAGCGTACAAACGCTCAGGTGTCGACCCCATAAAGCTGTGTTTTTGATCAAATGCTAATAAAAAATGAAAACTGTGATGATTGTGCGCCGCACTTGCCTTAAGCAACTGCGCCGCGCTTAACGGCTTATCTAAACTGAGTGTCGTTTGCCGCGCGAGCACCACTTTCTTAAACGCTTGATGATCAATTCCCTCAAGCACTTGATTGACCAACTGCTGCCACTTCAGCTCATTAGGTTGATGGGTGACCTGTTTTATATGTGACGTCATACCACGTAACGGACTAACTTCAAGTTGCAGTTTATGCAGTGCGACCAAGGTTCGTTGGCGTTCAGCGGTAATATTCGCCGCCAATGACCATTGACCATCACAGCAAATCAGCTCAATTTGCGGTAAAAAGAAAAATGAGGATAAACAACGGCGATTTTTGTCCGTATGCCCATCAAAAGAACGTCCACCCCAAACTCGCTGCTCCTGACCAAGAATAGCGTAGGCAGGTTCAGCCTCAGAAAAAGTATACAGCTGACCTAATGCCACTACTTCTTCGCGCGTATCACGTGACTGCCAATAAAATTTAGGGAAAATGGGTTGCGCTTCAAGCCAATCAATTGGCGCGAAAGGGGGAGCTTCTTGCAGTATTTGTACAAAACGAACGTCATCATCCTTCGCGTCGTTTATTTGCTCGATTAACCGAGCAATAGCTTGATGAAAATGCGACAAATCGACCTCGAAAACATTGAGACACGGGCTCTACTGACGGCTACTCTATTTAGAGAGGGAAACGAAATCAAGGTTACGAGTTATCTTTTGCAGATTCCTGTGATAACGGGCATCCTCATCTGTACCCTAAAAGCGGACAGTGACAGATTTTTATTCTATCAAACATCAATTTAGTGTAGTTTAATAAAGAAATTATTTATTTTTCAGGAATTATACAATGCAAAATATCGGGATGTCGTCAAAACTCGACAATGTCTGCTATGACATTAGGGGTCCTGTACTCAAACATGCTAAACGCATGGAGGAAGAGGGGCATAAAATACTGAAGTTAAACATTGGTAACCCCGCCCCATTTGGCTTTGACGCCCCAGATGAAATCCTAGTTGATGTGATCCGTAATCTGCCTACTTCACAAGGCTATTGCGACTCAAAGGGGATCTATTCCGCGCGCAAAGCCGTGGTGCAGCACTACCAGAAAAAAGGGCTGCGTAGCCTAGATGTAGAAGATGTTTACATCGGTAATGGTGCTTCAGAGCTTATCGTGATGGCGATGCAAGCGCTGCTTAATAATGGCGATGAAATGCTTGTCCCTGCTCCTGATTATCCATTATGGACCGCTTCGGTCGCCCTCTCGGGCGGCACTGCCGTGCATTACTTGTGTGATGAAGAAGCCGATTGGTATCCTGATCTCAACGACATCAACAGTAAAATCACGCCCAAAACACGCGGTATTGTGTTGATCAACCCCAACAACCCAACAGGTGCTGTCTATAGCCGTGATTTCCTGCTGGAAATTGTTGAGATTGCCCGCAAGCATAAATTGATCATTTTCGCCGACGAAATCTACGACAAAATCTTATACGATGGTGCAACCCATACGCCCATTTCAACACTGGCTGATGACGTTTTAATGGTCACTTTTAACGGCCTGTCAAAAGCGTACCGTGTATGCGGGTTCCGTGGTGGTTGGATGTTCCTTACCGGGCCAAAACACATCGCCAAAGGTTATGTGGCTGGTTTGGAAATGCTTGCCTCAATGCGTTTGTGTGCCAACGTGCCCATGCAGCATGCGATTCAAACCGCATTAGGTGGCTATCAAAGTATCAATGAGCTGATTTTACCCGGCGGCCGACTGCTCGAACAGCGCGACCGCGCGTGGGAATTGATCAACCAGATCCCCGGCGTCTCATGTGTCAAACCTAAAGGAGCCATGTATCTGTTCCCGAAAATCGACACGAAAATGTACAGCATTAAAGATGACCAAAAAATGGTGCTCGACTTCTTAAAACAAGAGAAAGTGCTATTGGTTCAAGGAACGGGCTTTAACTGGCCAAAACCGGACCACTTCCGCATTGTCACCTTACCGCATATTGAAGATTTGGAAATTGCCATTGGCCGCTTCGAACGTTTCTTATCGACCTACAGTCAGTAGCATTCTGACGTAAACTTCCATATGCTAAACGGGCGCACTTTTCGATACTAAAAGTGCGCCCGTTTTCTTTTAATCGCCAATTTTTCTCTTGGCCCCCGACACAGCAAGGATGTTTATTGCAATGAAAGAGAGTCACTTTTTTGCTCACTTAGCCCGAATGAAGTTAATTCAACGCTGGCCTTTAATGCGATCCATCTCCAGTGAAAATATCTCTGAACACAGCCTACAAGTGGCATTTGTCGCTCACGCTTTAGCCGTAATCAAAAACAAAAAATTTGGCGGCAAGGTCAACCCTGAACGGATTGCGATTTTAGGTATGTACCACGATACCAGTGAAGTGTTGACGGGCGATCTTCCGACACCAGTTAAATACTACAACCCCGATATTGCGAAAGAATACAAAAAGATAGAAGCCGCCGCCGAACAAAAACTGCTCTCGATGTTGCCTGAAGAGCTGCGTGAGGATTTTGCTCCATATCTCGTTTCAGACGCCGCGCACCCTGAAGATGTGGCGATAGTCAAACAGGCAGATTCACTCTGCGCCTATCTCAAATGCTTAGAAGAACTCAGCGCGGGCAACCATGAATATGCGCTGGCCAAAAAACGTTTAGACGTCACCTTGCGAGATCGCCATACACCTGAGATGGAGTATTTTCTCAATACCTTTGCCCCTAGTTTCGAATTAACGCTGGACGAGATCAGCTAACTCACGCTAAGTTACTTGTTAAGTGTTTGAAAAACATAAATGTACTGCAGGAGATGGCATGGATATATCCATTGACCCCAAATGGCTTGAACGCCAAGATGATGAGCATAAAATCCGCCGCGATGATCATCGCAGCCCTTTCCAACGCGATCGGGCACGTATTCTTCACTCGGCAGCATTTCGTCGCTTGCAAGCCAAAACTCAAGTACATGGCACTAGCTTGAATGATTTTCATCGCACTCGCCTCACTCACTCCTTAGAAGCCGCGCAACTCGGCACTGGTATAGTGGCGCAAATTAAACTCAAACAACCAGAGTTTCGTGATTTGCTGCCTTCAGATAGTTTGATCGATTCCTTATGCCTAGCGCATGATATCGGTCACCCTCCTTATGGTCATGGCGGCGAAGTGGCGCTCAATTATATGATGCGCGATCACGGCGGCTTTGAAGGCAACGCGCAAACCTTCCGTATTGTGACCAGCTTAGAGCCTTACACCGAACACCATGGTATGAACCTGTCACGTCGCACTGTGCTGGGGTTATTAAAATACCCTGCGCTGCTGAGCCAAACTCGCGCCGTACAGCAACCCAATGCAGTCGCTCACCAGCGTCAGTTGAAAGCTAAAGAGTGGTCGCCTGCTAAGGGAATATACGATTGCGATCACGCGATTTTTTCTTGGGTAACGGAGCCGCTCTCTGCGCAAGATAAAGCCCTACTCAGTCAAATGCGTGGTCAGCCCGCAACGCCTTATCAACATCACAAGACTCGCTTTAAATCACTCGATTGCTCCATCATGGAGCTGGCCGATGACATTGCCTACGGCGTGCACGATTTAGAAGATGCCATCGTGCTTGGCATGGTGACTCGCCAACAGTGGCAAGAGGCCGCAGCCTCGAAACTGGCCGAATGCGGCGATGCGTGGTTTGAAGAACACATCGCTTCCATCAGTGAAATGCTGTTTGCAGGCAAACATTATCGTCGTAAAGATGCGATTGGCGGGATTGTTAATGCGCTACTGACTAGCATTCATATTCAAGCCGTTGATGCGCATTTTGAGAATGAATTACTCGCCTTCAACGCCTATTTAGAACCCAATATGGCCGCTGCGCTGGAAGTACTGAAATCATTTGTGAGCCAATATGTGATTCAAATTCCGCAAGTGCAGCGTTTTGAATACAAAGGCCAGCAGATCATCATGGATCTGTTTGAAGCGCTAAGCGCCGATCCTGAACGCTTACTGCCAGAAACAACGCGCGGTAAGTGGCAAGCCCAAACCAATGAAAACGATGGTATGCGCGTTATCTGTGACTATATTTCGGCTATGACCGATGGCTATGCGCAAAGGCTCCATCAACAACTGTTCTCAGCTCATAATCACTATTAATGGCTGGTTGAGTGGTAACTTCTGCCATCATTACTCACTGATATAGCGGTTACTCGCTGATATAGTTTTGCTTAAAAACCCCAGCTGGCATTTGGCTAATTTGAAAGGCAACCATCGCATCAAAAGCATCAAGGAGCGGTTGAAAATTTTGCCGAGGCTCAAGCAATGACAAGATATGAAAACCAGCTTCAACAGTTGATAAGCTGTTTTCACTCGGTGCCTTGCGAATGCGATAATTGCCTTTGAGATCGGTCGGCAAGTGCAAACACGGTAGCGAATGTAAATTGCTCGAGAGTTGCCACATTTTATACGCTTTCTTCCAAGTACCATCGAGTAAAATAACTCGTACTTTTCTTGTATCAGCATTGATATTCATAGCCGACACGGGCTGCGCAGTCTCATGCGGGTAAAGTACATAGTTGAGCACATCCGGCTCAGTTAAGCACTCATTCAGCTGAGTGTGCTGGCTAAAATCTTCGGCAACAAAGCGCCTGCAATTCGCTAAAGATAAATCGAGAATTCGGGCTGTGCCCATTGGGCGATGTTCTTCTGTCGGATGTTGAAGAATGATAAGCTCGACCGACGAGGAAAGCGGTACGATCAAAGAACAGATGCAGGCTTTTCGCGCTTTACCACATTGAGAACAGTATCGAGACATAACGTGAATTACTTTCGCCTTTGCTTACTAAACATAAACCATCAAAAAAATCGTTATTTTGCACTACTTGCTATCAGCTTGGTCTGCTTGGGGTTGCAATGGCCGCCACTGGCCGCCCTTAGTGCATGGAATCGGCCTGCCATTGAAGCGGGCCAATGGTGGCGGATCCTAACAGGAAATTTCACACACACCAACTTTACACATCTTGGTATGAACCTCGCAGGGCTGTGGATTATCCATTTTGTGTTTCAGCCGAGCAGTAAAAAATGGTTAATCAGCCTTCTGGCAACCAGCCTGATGGTAGGCATCAGCCTTTTTTTGAGCCGTATGCAAGTCTATGTCGGCCTTTCAGGCGCGCTCCATGGAATGTTTGCCTATTTGGCGCTGCAAGAAGCACTGCAAGGGCGTCGCAGCAGTTGGCTGTTGGTGGTTGGTGTTATTGTCAAAGTTGTCTGGGAGCAAATTTTCGGCGCTTCAAGTAACACCAGTGAGCTTATTAATGCACGCGTGGCTATCGAAGCGCATTTAGCAGGCATGTTGGCCGGGTTGATACTCGCCATCGGTGAATGGCTGAGATCAAAAAAAACGGAGAAGTAACGCACTTCTCCGCTTAATACTCTCCGAAAAATAATCTGCCTGCTTCGAGAAAGACGCGCCTAACCTAAACGATTGGCCGTTGACCGCGACTGATCAATTTCAGCAACACACTATCAGCCGCTTCGCCCGCAACACCAGCCAATTTATCAGTCAGTTTTTTCTTCTGCACATAATGGATTGCCAGTACCGTTTTATCTTTACACGCAGCAACCACTAAGTCGTCAGAAGTTTTGATCTCATCAACTAAACCGAGCTCTTGAGCTTGAGTCCCAAACCAGTGTTCACCAGTGGCCACTTTCTCAAGGTCAAGCGCTGGGCGATGCTCGCGGATAAAATCTTTAAACAGTTCGTGGGTCTCTTCGAGTTCTTGCTTGAACTTATCGCGCGCTTTATCACTGTTTTCACCAAACATAGTCAGCGTGCGTTTGTATTCACCTGCGGTCAATTGTTCAAATTCAATGTCATGTTTTTTAAGCAGTTTATTGAAATTAGGCAACTGTGCAATAACGCCAATGGATCCAACAATCGCAAAAGGAGCGGCCACAATTTTATCAGCAATACACGCCATCATATAACCACCGCTGGCGGCCACTTTATCAACTGCGATGGTTAGGGGTAACCCAGCCGCTTTAATGCGATCGAGCTGCGAAGAAGCCAAACCATAACCATGCACCATGCCACCGCCAGTCTCTAAACGCAGCAACACTTCATCACCTTGACGAGCAACGGCGAGAATGGCGGTCACTTCCTCGCGTAGCGAACTCACTTCTTTGGCATCAATACTGCCGTTGAAATCCAAGACAAAGAGATGCGGTTCACGTTTGGTATCTAGCGCGCCCTCTTTGGCCGCTTTTTTGATCGCTTTGTCACGTGCTTTGTTTTTCTCTTTTTCGCTTTTCTTTTCTGCTTTATCGCGAGCCTTCAAGAAAGCATCATCGTGCAGATGGTGTTCCATTTGCTCGACCATTTCTTTATGACGCTCGGTTAAATTCACTACTTCCAGCTCGCCTTTCTGCGCGCTGTTTTTTCCGCCCACCGATTTCACAATGATCAATAGCACAACAAGAGCGACGACGATTGTCGCAATCTTGGCCAAAAATAGGCCGTAGTCCAATAAAAATTCCAACGTCCTAATCCTCATAGGTTTTGATTTGGTGTATTGTAACCACCTTGTCACGAAGACTTAAAGCAAATCATAACAATAAGGAAGCACAAGGTGGATTATTCAGTTTCTGCAGATGCCCTCAAAGATAGAGTCATTTTAGTTACAGGTGCTGGCGACGGTATCGGTAAACAAGCCGCCATCAGCTATGCAGCCCACGGCGCAACCGTCATTTTGCTCGGCCGCACGGTGAAAAAGTTAGAACAAACTTATGATGAGATAGAAAACGCTGGCTACGCAACACCTGCGATTGTTCCGCTGGACATGAAAGGAGCCACCAAGCAACATTACCTCGATATGATCGATACCATTGCAGAGCAGTTTGGTCGCTTAGATGGTGTGCTACATAACGCGGGGCTTTTGGGTGTGATCAGCCCGTTTGATCAGATCGGTGAAGATTCTTATGACGATGTCATGCAGGTCAACGTCAAAGCGCAATTCTTACTCAGCCAAGCGGCGCTGCCATTGCTGCACAAATCTCCAGATGCGCGGATTGTATTTACGTCTTCAACCGTAGGCCATGATGGTCGTGCTTTTTGGGGCACTTATGCTATGTCAAAATTCGCCACAGAAGGGATGATGCAAGTGCTAGCTGATGAGCTAAGCAACACATCAATTCGAGTGAATGCAATTAATCCCGGTGGCACGCGCACAGGCATGCGCGCCAAAGCTTATCCCGCTGAAGATGTGGAGTTGTTGAAAACGCCTAAAGATATCATGCCGCTTTATCTCTATTTAATGGCGCCGGAAAGCCAAGCCGTGAATGGTCAATGTATCGATGCACAACCGAAAAAGTAATGGCTTAGCTTTTTCTTAATCTTTCAATGCCTTGCCTCATCAGCAAGGCATTGTCGTTTGAGGTGAACGTTACTATTTCATGTCAGCACATTACAATTAGAGACGACTTTATTGTAATGATGGCTAAAAATCTTACGAAAGCACATCACGTAATCGGTCTTGTGCCACTTGTACTAATAAATCGGGTTGGAATTTAGAGATAAAACGATCACAACCCACTTTTTGTACCATGGCTTCATTAAAGCTGCCACTGAGTGACGTGTTTAACGTAATAAATAGTGATTTCATTCTCGGATCATTACGGATCTCGGAAGTCAGTTTATAGCCGTCCATTTCTGGCATTTCAGCATCGGTGATCATCAGTAAAAGCTCACTCGTTACATCTCTTCCTTCATCGCTCCACGACTTCAGAAGATTCAATGCTTCTAAGCCATCTCTGCATTCGACAATTTCCAAACCAAGCTGTGAGAGCGTCCCTTTTATTTGGTTACGAGCCGTTGAAGAATCATCCACAATCAGAATTTTTCGCCCGACCATCTCCGCAACCAAATCATGATCAAGAACGCCTTCTGAGATAGAAACGTCATAATCAATAATCTCAGCTAACACTTTTTCAACATCAATGATTTCAACAATATGGCTACTGTTGACCTCTTTAACATGGGTGATAGCGGTAAGGTAATTAGATCGGCCAGCTAAACGCGGTGGTGGCTGAATTTCAGTCCATGCGGTATTGATAATATTGCGAACTTGCCCAACCAAAAAACCTTGAATGGTTCGATTGTACTCAGTGATGATGAGGTTCTGTTCCTGGCTATCCAAGCGAGATGGAGGAAAACCGATCGCACTGCGCAAATCAATGACAGGAACTGGCACTCCCCTCAATGAGGCTACACCCGTAATATTATGATGAGAACCGGGCAATTTCGTTAACTGAGGAACTTTGATCACTTCCCTCACCTTAAATACATTGATCGCAAAAATTTGCCGGCTATTTAAGCTGAATAAAAGCAACTCAAGTCGATTCTCTCCGACAAGATTGGTGCGCTGGTCAACCGTATTTAAAACACCTGACATACGAAATCCCGAAAATTATAGTGAACTCACATAACAGTATAGCCATATGGGTTAATTGTAAAAAATATAAATGATCTAACCGCGAAAAAATTAACCTTCGACAACTTTCATCAGCAAAAGTCCATCATAGAGGGCTTGTTTAATCAAAGCCGCACCGGGCATGGTTGCCTGTTTATAAAAACGTGATTCCACTAATTCGAGATCTTGATGATAGACAGGTAAGCTCTGCTCTTCGATGCATTTTTGCAATGCAGGGTATAACACGTTCTTAGCTTGGTTGATAACACCACCGATAAGAATTTTTTCTGGGTTAAATAGGTTGATCACAATTGCGATTGCGGCCCCTAAATAACGCCCTAGTTTCTCTATCACATCCACCGCTAATGGGTCACCCTCTGCTGCGGCCTCACAGATATCTTCAATAGTGATTTCACTGTGCTCAGTCAATGATGAAACCTCACCGTTTGCAATACGCAGCGCCACTTCTTCACGAATTGCTTGCGAACTGGCGACTGTCTCCAAACAGCCAATATTGCCACAATGGCAACGTTTACCGTGCGGATCAATTTGGATATGACCTAACTCACCGATATTCCCGTGCCGACCTTGCAGCACCCTGCCATCGAGGATAATGCCGGCCCCTAAACCGTGGTGAATAGAGATAAGAACTGAATTTTCATTGCCTTGCGAATGGCCAAACAACTTTTCAGCCAGTGCCCAAGCTCGGGTATCATTCGCCACAAATACAGGTAGGCCCGTCGCCTTATAAATTTCAGGACCAAGAGCCAGATTTTCCACATTGTAATGAGGCATCTGTAGCACAATCCCTTGCTCTGAATTCACTAAACCGGGCAAGGTAATTGCGATACTCGTCACTCGATCCAATTGCGACGAGTAGGTTTGAAAAAACTCTTCAATTTCGTAAAGCAACCTAGCGAGCACGTCATCTTGGTCTAGCTCATGGATCTCAATTTTGGTGTCGATCAACACTTCACCACCCAACTCATGCAGGGCAATAATTAGGTAACCACGCCCTAAACGCATGGATAAAAATTGCCATCCCTCATTATTGGTTTGTAAACCAACGGCTGGGCGGCCACGGCTGATCGCTTCTTGTACTGTCGTTTCATGGATTAAATGAGCTTCAATTAACTCACGAGTAATTTTGGTAATACTTGCCGGAGCAAGCTCACTCTCCTTCGATAAATCGATGCGAGAAATGGGACCTTTTTGGTCAATGAGTTTATATACACGACCAGCATTGACCTGTTTG
The DNA here is from genome assembly GCF_963874405.1 of Vibrio sp. V08_P9A1T1. Taxonomy (NCBI): domain Bacteria; kingdom Pseudomonadati; phylum Pseudomonadota; class Gammaproteobacteria; order Vibrionales; family Vibrionaceae; genus Vibrio; species Vibrio sp. V08_P9A1T1. The sequence continues at coordinate 27,911 of NZ_CAWNIB010000283.1, read as the reverse complement.
ATATGATCAATATGGCCTGGTTGCGCCATATACATTGGGAGCTCCAGAAATCAATAACATGCCAATTTTTTTACTTTGCGAAGTAATTGTGAAGCGCTTTAGTATATTGCCGTGACAAGCATCACGGATATACCTAGATCTTCGTGTATTTAGCCAATAAACTGCCATTTGTTTACATTCAAAAAATATGAAACTCCTCTTTTTTTGTGACAAAAATCATCTGACACCTGTCGATAAATTTCACTCTTATCCCCTTTCTTTCGCCAGATCTTGCATATACTCAATCTAGATTCCCGCCCCATCAGGAGAACACAATGACCGCTGTGTTAAGAAGAACAAAAATCGTGACTACTTTAGGCCCATCAACAGACAAAGGCGAGATATTAGAGGCGATTATCAAAGCTGGCGCAAATGTTGTGCGCATGAATTTTTCACATGGTAGCTCCGAGGACCATAAACTGCGAGCGCAACGAGTAAGAGCTATCGCTGCTAAGTTGGGTCGCCATGTCGCTTTACTTGGTGATTTACAAGGACCAAAAATTAGGGTCTCCACATTTAAAGAAGGAAAAGTCTACTTAAATGAAGGTGACCGATTTGTTCTTGATGCAGAGCTCCCCCCAGGGCAAGGTGACCAAGATTCGGTTGGCATTGACTACAAAAAACTACCACAAGATGTGCAGCAGGATGATTTGCTGCTATTGGACGACGGACGAGTACAACTACTCGTCACAGCAGTCGATGGTGCTAAAATACACACCATAGTCACCGTCGGTGGTCCACTTTCAAATAACAAAGGCATCAACAAAAAGGGTGGCGGTTTATCGGCGGAAGCGCTGACCGAAAAAGACAAACGAGACATACTACTCGCCGCCGAAATACAGGTTGAATATCTGGCCATTTCATTTCCTCGCAATGGCGAAGATATGAAATACGCTCGCCGCCTCGCTCGTGATGCAGGCCTTGAAGCCAAACTCGTGGCGAAAGTGGAACGGGCAGAAACCGTGGCCAGTGATCACAATATTGATGACATCATTATGGCCTCCGATGTGATCATGGTCGCTCGTGGTGACTTGGGGGTAGAAATTGGTGATCCTGAGCTGGTTGGTGTGCAGAAAAAACTGATCCGCCGCGCTAAGGCACTCAATAGAGTAGTGATCACCGCAACACAAATGATGGAGTCAATGATAGAGAACCCAATGCCAACCCGCGCGGAGGTAATGGATGTTGCCAATGCGGTGCTTGACGGAACCGATGCGGTGATGCTTTCAGGTGAAACTGCTGCTGGGAAATACCCAGTAGAAACGGTTCGTTCGATGGCCGAAGTGTGTGTCGGCGCAGAAAAAATGATCGAAGCTAGCCAACAAAATTACCGAATCGATACTTCGTTTGTGACTGCTGAAGAGACCATTGCGATGTCCACTATCTATGCGGCCAATCACATGGAAGGAATCAAAGCCATGGTGACTCTGACCGAATCAGGAAGAACAGCGCTTATGACCTCACGCTTAAATTCTGTACTGCCTATCTTTGCTATGTCGCCCAATGAACGAAGTTTAAACCGCTGCGCTCTATATCGGGGAGTCACACCCGTCTATTTTGATACCAAAGCAGATACTGGTTTTGATGTGGCCGTTGCAGCTCTCAATACGCTTAAGGAGAAAAAATTGTTAGAGTTCGGTGACTTAGTGATCATCACTCAAGGTGACATTATGGATGTCGAAGGGTCAACCAACTGCATGCGTATCCTGCCGGTCCTTGAATAACCCGTTCTCCCCGTTGACTTAATGGTCGCGGGGAAAATAATCCGATGATGCAATACGGGACTGATATGCCGACTGCGCTTGGTTAAATTGGTCGATAAAGCGATAACCCGCCGTCAGTCCCAGCTCATAATCATAAAGCAGATCTTCTTGACTGCTTAAGAGAGATCTTGACCTCAATGGTTCGCTGGGCACAATCTGTAGGATGTAAACATCATCCGGCGGCGCACGCAAAAATTCTTGAGTAAGAGAATAAGTTTGGTAATGCACCATCAACATATCCGCTAACCCCGAATCAAACTTGTCACCAATTAAATGACTCAAGCGATAAATATCATCAGCGCCAAATAACCAGCGTCCACCATTGAGTAGCTCCAAATTCATTTGCTCACGTTTTTGTAGCTTAGAACGTTCTATTTGTTGATGGAGAAGACCACTCCACTCTTGCTTCCAGTAAGACAATTTTTGTCGCCACTGACCTTGAATATTTTGCAAAGGTTCATGTAGCCAATGAGCCTCGTTGTAAGGCTTAGCAGAAGGCAACGGCTTCATCGGTAACCCACTCTCTACCGCGTCGACATCAGGGCATTCAGTGCGGATTACCGCGACAAAACGGGCACCTCTACGCCATGCCTCCTGAACTGGAATTGATGCCGATACTCCACCATCAATATATAGGTCATCACCCAGCTTGACTTCATGCGGATATAAGCGGGGAATCGCACAGGTGGCAATCAACACCTCTCGCCAGTTACTTTCTAATATCGGGAAATAATGGTCGTGTAGTGAGTGTGCTGAGGTAACAGCAGCATAAGCTTTTCTTTTCGCAAGGACTTGGACTCCCATATCGACATCCAACCGATAAGGAAATTCCGATATGCGATCTAAAGCCCAATCCAAGTTCATGAACTGCTTACGCCGAACGTAGCTAAATAGATTAAAAAAATTAGCATCCGTGGTGAGTTCTAAAATAAAAGCCTTGCCTAACCCATGCTGACGGCATAGGTAAGCGCACAAATTCAATGCACCTGCAGAGGTGCCATAAAATTCATCAAAGGGGTCAAAATTGGAAAGAAGGAACGCATCTAACACACCTGCGGTAAAAATACCTCTTTGGCCACCACCTTGGGCAACCAATGCATTTTTTCCTCCAATGTACTTCGAGAGCCGATCTAAATCCGCTCTCGTCTCTTTATCAGAGATAGTTCCACTAGTGTTCATCAGCAGAACCCTCGTTGATTAATGGCTGATAGCGATCAAACCAAAACCGACGAGAATAGTAAAGACCGTTGCAGTAATCACTAATGCGTATTTTAGATCAAGTTCCATAGCCACCTCCTATCAGATAACAAAGTAATAACATCAGTGTGAAGTATCTTCAAGAATCGTTGGTTTTTCGTGCACAATTATGGAGTTACCATCACAATAACCTAATCGTTAAAAAGTGGCTTAGGTTAATAATTATGCATCAATACAATAAAATCATTCTTATCATAGGAGCTTTATCTGCTCCCTATGCACAAGCGCAAGTCATCGTTTCTCCCTTTTTTGGGTATATCATTGGGGGCGAAGTCGAGGATCAAGCCAGCAATGAATACGATTTAAAAGCTTCCTCTGGTTATGGCCTCGCTATAGAAACTGATTACGAAAAAGGCCGAATTGGTCTGTTTTATGCCACTCAAAACACCTCTGTTGAAACCATTAACGCGGATGCCAACATCCATTACCTCCACTTTCAAAGCAGCATTTATTATCCGATAAGCCAACAATTGACCGCTTATATAGGCCTAGGTATCGGTGGTTCTTATACGGATGTTGACTGGGCTAAAGATAAATATGGTTTTTCTTCAAGCTTGTTTGGGGGTTTTGAGTATGCCTTTACCGATAACATTGCGCTGAATAGCCAAGTGCGTTGGTTAGGTACCTCTGTTGACAACGAAACTTCAGCAACCTGCACACTGCCCTCTTCAGAAACGTGCGCGATTCGTTTTAAATCTGATTGGATCAATCAATTTTCGGCTAATATCGGCCTAACAGTTCGTTTTTAAACCAAGATAAAATTGTGGTGTGATTCACTAGTGAGTGTATGTTTTTCAGTCATACACTCTTCGACAAAAAATAGTTTTATCATTTATATTTTTTAGACAACGAAGTTATAAATTCCATTCTTATTAAAAAATGACGTTCATTCCACCTAAATCCCAATTAATTAACAACTAATACACCATCAAAAAACCAGAGAATAACATTTACAATCTATTGCCTTAACTTAGATTAGTCTGTAGTCTCGAACCCATGCGTAGCTGATTATTTCAGATACAGCAAACACACATCGAACTATTAAGAACAATATTCTGAGTTCTCTGAAAGCTGACAACATATAACACTAACTTTTTGCCAGTTCATGGATGATGGCGCAAATATTCACGGTCTACTTAGTGTACCGATAGTATTCATCACTCCAACACTGGCTCCGCAGCCGAAGAGAAGCTTCATACCTCAGGGAAGTCGTAAAGGAGTAAACAATGAAGCGAGAACAATGGGGATCCCGTGCAGGGTTCATTCTGGCTGCCGTAGGTTCGGCTATCGGTCTTGGAAACATATGGCGTTTCCCTTATATGGCTTATGAGAATGGGGGTGGTGCATTCTTCATCCCTTACCTTTTCGCCATGATCACAGCGGGTATACCGTTTATGATCCTAGAGTTCAGCATGGGTCAAAAGCATCGCGGTTCAGCACCAGCCACTCTGGCTAAAATTCACGCAAAATTTGAATGGTTAGGTTGGTTCCAAGTAGGGGTTGCCGCTATTATTGCTGTGTATTATGTGGCCGTTATTGGCTGGGCTATTTCCTACTTTGGTATGTCGTTTACACAAAGTTGGGGAACCGATACTAATGCTTTCTTCTTTAGCAACTATTTAGCACTAGGCGATAATTCACCGACCAATCTCGGTAGTATTCAATGGAAAATCGCCATTGCAATGCTGATTGCATGGGCAATTACTTATGCTGCTATCGTCGGTGGAGTGAAATCTGGAATCGAACGCGCTTCAAAAATCATGATGCCAATACTGTTTATCATGGTACTGCTTTTGATTGGCCGCATGATTTTCCTACCAGGTGCATTAGATGGTGTGAACTACATGTTTGAGCCTGACTTTGACAAGATCTGGGATGTGAAGGTTTGGGCTGCTGCTTATGGACAGATTTTCTTCACCCTAAGTATTGGTTTTGCCATCATGCTGGCGTATTCCAGCTACCTTCCTGAGAAATCAGACATAACGAATAACGCCTTCATGACAGTATTGATCAACTGTGGTTTCTCAATTCTGGCGGGGATTATGATTTTCTCTGTTCTTGGCTACATGGCTCATGAACAAGGCAAACCGTTGACAGAAGTCGTGTCTGCGGGCGTTGGGCTTGCATTCGTTACGTTACCAGCGGCTATCAACCTATTGCCAGCACCCTATATTCTTGGGCCAATCTTCTTCTTTGCACTTGTTGTTGCAGGCCTAAGCTCACACATATCAATCATTGAAGCCGTCACCTCAGCCGTCATCGATAAGCTAAAATGGAGCCGTAAAAAGGCCGCTAATGTAGTTATCAGCGTAGGGTTTTTGGTTTCAATGGCCTTTGCGACCAACGGTGGCCTGTTGCTGCTCGACCTTGTCGACCACTTCGCAAACAACGTGGGCATTATGGCGAGCTGTCTAGTGGAACTTACGCTCATGGCATGGCTATTTAAGATTTCTGACGTACGCAAATACGTGAACAGCATTTCCGATTTCAATATTGGCGTGTGGTTTGATATTTGTCTGCGCTTTATCTCACCTGTGATTTTGGCCATTATTGTCGCCACAAAACTGAACGCTCTATTCACAGAGGGTTACGGTGGTTATGACCTCACCCTAGGATGGGTCATGATCGGGTTACTATTCGCTATAGGCGTAACAATCAATGCAACAAGCCGCAAGGAGTACAACTAATGACGACAAGTGCAATTATTATGATGATTATTGGTTTGGGCATTACGTGGGGTGGCGCCGCCATCTGCATTAAAAAAGCCATGAACAAACAATAATCCTGTTGATTCTAAAAGCCGATGTCATCATCGGCTTTTTTTATGCCTGTCGACAACCGCTACACCTGCCTCTTGAAGCCAAACCTATTCATGCCACCCAAACCACAGCAAAATTAAACAAGTGATGTGAATAAAGGAATAGAGCGAAATAGCCCTTACTTGATTATCGTTTGAGATAAAAGAGAGTTAAGTCAACAAGCCAAGCGTGAGATCCGTCTTATCGCCGCAAGCGGACAACTCAACTAATAAATGAGATGGCAATGATCAACTTATAAAAATAGGGGATGGCTGATGAACGAGTTAGCGGCAAAAGAAAAGGAGGCTTTCGCCTCCTTTTTTATAGGGGAATGAAAAGATATGAATTAACCGTGATTACGGATCCACTCATCCATTTCAGTTTTAAGGTTGTCAGACTTAGTACCAAAGATAGCTTGAACGCCACCCGATACAACAACAACACCCGCAGCACCAAGCTGTTTCAATTTCTCTTGGTTTACTGCTTCTGTTTTAGCAACAGAAACGCGTAGACGAGTAATACATGCATCTAGGTTAGTGATGTTTTCTTTACCACCAAAGGCCGCAACAAGTTCACCAGCTAACTCACTGCCTGTAGCAGAAGAAGCTTCTTCAGATTCATCTTCACGACCTGGAGTTTTCAGGTTCATCGTACGGATAACGAAAGTAAACACGACATAGTATAGAACTGCATAAGCAATACCTAGACCAACCAATAGCAACATGTTTTCAGCACGAGGAGATTGAACAACAAAGTCAATGAAACCGTTCGAGAACGTGTGACCGTGAACAACACCTAGAGCGTTAGTCAATACATAAGCAAGACCAGCTAGCAAAGCATGAACAACATAAAGTACTGGAGCGATGAATAGGAACGAGAACTCAATAGGTTCTGTAATACCCGTTAGGAATGAAGTCAATGCAGCTGACGCCATGATACCCATTACTTTGGCACGGTTTTCTGGTTTAGCACTGTGTGCAATTGCAATTGCTGCAGCTGGAAGACCGAACATTTTGAATAGGTAGCCACCCGCTAGTTGACCGAAACCGTTACCTGCAGCGCGAGACGCATCATCAGCAGTCAAGAAACAAGTCATGATACCGTGAACGGTAGTACCTGCATTGTTGGTACATGTACCTGCTTCATAGAAGAAAGGCACGTTCCAGATGTGGTGAAGACCAAATGGAATCAATGAACGCTCAACAACACCGTAGATACCAAATGCGGTTACTGGGTTTTGGTTAGCAGCCCAATCAGAGAATGTTGCGATAGCTGAACCTACAGGAGGCCAAATGATAGATAAAACAATACCTAGAGCAATCGCAAGGAAACCCGTAATGATTGGTACTGCACGTTTACCCGCGAAGAAGCCAAGATATTCAGGAAGTTGAATTTTGTAAAAACGATTGAATGCCCAAGCAGCAACACCACCTGCAAGGATACCACCAAGAACGCCCGTCTCGATGTTATCAACACCCATTACGACTGCCATTACTTTTAGCGTCGCAACCATGATGCCATAGCCAACAATTGCTGACAGGCCTGAAACACCATCGTTATTCGTGAAGCCTAATGCTACACCTACTGCAAAGAGTAGTGCCATTTGACCAAAAACCGAACCACCAGCTTGTTCCATTAAATGTGAAACAACTTCTGGTAGCCAGCTAAAGTTCGCTGCACCCACACCAAGCAAAATACCCGCAACTGGTAAAACTGATACTGGAAGCATCAGAGCCTTACCAACTTTCTGCAGGTTTGCAAAAAGGTTTTTAAACATGTTTATGCTCCTGATTAAGTTATTAGAATTGTTTGGGTTCTAACGGCACACCCCCGTAGCCTAAATGTTAGCACCCAATGAAAATGTAACCACATATCGCATTATATTTTTCGCCTCTAAATATATCTTGATGCCACTCAAACTTTCTAGTTAGTAACGAAATTTTGTTTCAAAACAATAGACCGATCACAATGCGGGAGGGTGTAAACACTGCCAATCAATTAATATAACTCCATGTTTTATAATGACATTGTTAACAATACCATTAATTTCACAGAGTGAATAAAATTAGCGCACTTGTTATTTTTAGTAACAAAATTACAATTTTAACTTTCAAGCTTATTTTTTCAACAGATTAAGTAAACAAGGTAATAAGTTGTTAATTATCACGCTAACTTGATAAAAAACGCCGTCTTACACGCATTTCTCACGACAATTCAACTTTCCGTCGCAAAAAAAGATTTTGGTAATTTTCGGTCGTTTTTTCTTCAATTTCTTTTAATGACAGATTTTTTAGCTGTGCGATATAAGCAGCAACCTCAACAACGTAGGCCGGCTGATTTTGCTGACCACGGTGTGGAACCGGCGCAAGATAAGGGGAATCAGTTTCAATCAGCAAGCGTTCCAAGGGCAGCGCCTTCACAACTTCTTTCAATTCTGTCGCTTGTCTAAACGTGACAATTCCTGAGATAGAAATATAAAAGCCAAGCTCCATAGCGGCTTGTGCAAAGGCAAGATCTTCAGTAAAACAATGGATAACACCACCGCACCTTTCTGCCCCACCATCACGGAGCATTTCAAGAGTATCAGCCCGGGCATTCCGTGTATGAATGATCAAAGGTTTGTTAAGGACAACGGCGGTTTCAATGTGCTGTGAAAACCGTAACTTCTGTAACTCAGCCGTTTCCGGCTGATAGTGATAATCTAGCCCCGTTTCGCCAATCGCCACCACTTTGGGATGACTCGCGTATTGATGGAAGCGGGTCAATTCAAAATGACTTTCAACGTCAAGTGGATGAACACCACAAGAAGCATGAACATTATCAAAGGGCTGAATAAGCTCTAACATTGGTTCAAAAGAATCCAGCGTTACGCCAACAGAAAGCAATTGCTTAACATTGGCTTGACGAGCTTTTTCTACTACATCAGCAACATCGATATGGAGCGTATCGTAATCAAGTTTATCTAAGTGGCAGTGCGAATCTACAAACATGTTTTCTCATCATTAAAGTTAAATAGCCAATCGCTGATCAGTAGCTCGCTATTGAGCCCACTAAACGTCTTTAGTTCTTCCATTAAACGAGTTAATGCCTTGGTTTGGCGATAAAGTACTGGGTAGCTGATCTGTTTTGCTAATCGAAGGCTAATAGGAAGCTGCTGCTGTTCAACCACGCCAAATTGTACCTTTTGCGTATCGGTCAACATGGTCCACAGCCAAGCCAAATATTGGGTAGGCGCCTCATTAATCTGCTTCACACAAGCGGAAATATCGGCACAGGCATCGGTTAAGCAATGAGCAATATTTTGCTCAAAAGCCTGATATTTTGCTAACTCTCCCGATTGAATAAACGCCAACGTATTTAGTGGTGAATAACCATTTAAATGCGCCGCATAAGGAGGGACAGGTTGCGATGTCTGTTCACTTAACCAATGCGAGACTTGTTCACTGCTCGGTGGTGTCAGCACCGTTTTTTGACAGCGACTGATAATGGTTGGGAGTAATGGGTTGATACGAGAGGCGACAAGTAAGAAAAAACAATTGCGCCCCGGAGCTTCTAACGTTTTGAGCAGTGCATTCGCTGCTGATTCATTCATGGAATCGGCGGGATTAATAACGATAAAGCGAGCACCAGAAAGCTGCGCCGATTCTTGAGCCAACTTATTGCATTGCCTAATTTGATCAACGGTAATCGCCTTCCCCTCTTTTTCAGGCGAGATCAGATGAAAATCAGGGTGACTACCAGACTTCATCAATTCGCAGCTATGACAAAACCCACACGCTTCTGAATGGCCATGCGAACACATCACTGCTGCACTCAACTTCTCAATGAGCCGTTCAGCGCCCAGCCCTGAGGGAGAAACGAGTAAGCTCGCCGCAGGGAACTGCTGGTTATTGAGGCTGGTTTGCCACTGAAGCCAATAGCCTGCTAACCAAGGATACAGATCATTTATCATTAATTTGTTACTCAATGTTTAGCCCTAGTTTCTCTCTAGCATATTGGTTTCTAGAAACTGGGTTAACGCTGCTTTGATAGAGAATGCCACCGCTTCTATTGTTTGTTCAGCATTAATCACAGCCACGCTTTTATCTTCCTTAGCTAGGGCAAGGTAACGTTCACGCGTGCGCTCAAAAAAACCAATATCCATTTTTTCGATACGATCAAGCTCACCTCGACCTCTGGCTCTTTCTAAACCGATGCTCGGATCTAGGTCCAAATAGAGAGTAAAATCTGGCTTAAAATCACCTAGCGTTACCTTTTTAAGGTTTTGCATCGTTTCTAGCGGAATTTGCCTCCCACCACCTTGGTAGGCTTGAGAGGACATATCATGGCGATCACCTACCACCCACGAACCAGCCGCAAGTGCAGGCTTAATCACATTTTCAACCAATTGAACACGAGCGGCGTACATTAATAGCAGCTCAGTCATATCCTGAAGCACTTCACCGTCATGCTCTTCTTTGACTAAAGCGCGCATTTTTTCTGCTAAAACAGTCCCGCCCGGCTCACGAGTATGAGTAATGTTTGTCACGCCGAACTCAATAAGTGTTTCTCTAATGGATTGAATAGCAGTGCTTTTTCCTGCGCCTTCTAAACCTTCTACAACAATAAATTTAGCATTCATGACTGGGTTCTTAACTGTTTTAAATAAGCGCGAACAGCGCGATTATGTTCATTCAATGTTTTAGAAAAAACGTGTCCACCAGAGCCACTGGCAACAAAATACAAATAATTGCTCTGCTCTGGGTTTAATGCCGCTTTGATTGAGGCTTCCCCCGCCATCGCAATAGGCGTAGGAGGTAAACCAAAAATAGTATAAGTATTAAATGGCGTCGGTGTTCTTAAGTCTTTTTTACGAAGATTGCCATCGTAGGCATCGCCAAGCCCGTAAATGACCGTAGGATCAGTCTGTAGCCGCATCCGTTTATTGAGTCGATTGACAAAAACGGAGGCAATGCGCCCTCGCTCTGAAGCAATAGCCGTTTCCTTTTCAATAATTGACGCCAAAATCAACGCTTCATAAGGCGTTTTAATTGGCAGATTTGGCTGGCGATTGGCCCAATGCTGATCGAGTATTTTCTCAAGACGTCTATTGGCCCTTTTTAGGATCTCAAAATCGGTCGTTCCAAAAGGGAAATGATAAGTCTCCGCTAGAAACAGTCCTTCAAGCTTTTGCTGCTCAATGCCTAATTTTTGGGCAATGTCGGCTTCTGCCAAATCAGCTATCGTGTTTGTCACGCCTTCGGTTTGTGCAAGCAGAGCTCGCCACTCATTAAAGCGGCTCCCTTCGACAAAGGTAATAGAGAACTGATGCTCTTTACCGGATATCACGTCACTTAAGAGATCGATCAATCGATCTCCGGGTTGTACTTGGTAAGTTCCCGCCTTAATTTTGGTTATTTCAGGATGCAGACGTCGCACTAACTTGTACATCGAAAAATCCGTTATCCATTTTTTCTCATTCAATAGCGTTAATACGCCATTAAGGCTTGTACCTGATTTTATGGTCACGACTTGCGATGAAGAAAGCGATAGAGGCTGTTCTAAATAAGCATCTACCTGTCGCTCAATGTAGAAATATCCAGCTCCAACGGCGATAATGATCAGTAGTAATACAACGAAAATTCGATTAATCACGAGTTAAAACGCTCCTGAAAATAGCGTGTTATTTTACCAATAGGGAAAATCGTATTTGCAATTGCCGTGACAGGCGCAACGCCTAATAAGGAGTTAGTAATAAACACTTCATCTGCCGACAATAACTCTTCTAATGAGAATGCTCTCACCTCAACCTTGAGATCGGTAGCCGCCGCCAATAATACACGACGAATAACCCCAGCTACGCCTGCATTGTCTAAGCTTGGCGTACATAACCTATCCCCTGACAACCAAAAAATATTTGCAACCGTAGTTTCTATGACATGCTCATTGATGTCTAGCGCGATGCCGTCAGCGTACCCTTTTGCATCCATCTCTGACTTCAATAAAACTTGTTCTAGTCGATTGTTATGTTTGTGACCCGCCAATAATGGCGAGAGTCCCATCCGCTGTTGGCATACACCAAGCTCGATACCATCGGCTATCCACTGACCATAATGGGCTGGATACTCAAAGGTACTGATAGTGACTTGAGAATCGCCAACGTTAGCAGGGCTATAACCCCGACCACCTTGTCCGCGGCTAATATGAATTTTCACACCGGATTTTGCGGTACTAGGAACGATCGTTGAGAGCCAATGCTCAACTTGCCGCCAATCAGGGGCAGGAATAGCTAAACACCGCAAACAAGATTCCATGCGTTCAACGTGCATATCCCAATATTGAAGCTCACCAGCGCAAACGAGAATCGTTGTGAAGCAACCATCCCCATACTGAAAAGAGCGATCAGTAAGAGATAGAGTGTCACTAGGTTGTCCATTTACCCAAAACATCGTGCTTACCCCACAAAAAGAAACGGCTCAATGCTAAGCATCAAGCCGTTCAAACTCAAGTGTCACAACCACAATCATTAGATTTTTTTGAAAATCAACGAGCCGTTCGTACCACCAAAACCAAAAGAGTTACAGATTGCATATTCCATACCTTCCACTTTGCGGGCAGTGTGTGGAACAAGATCAATGCCTAAACCTTCTTCTGGATCATCAAGGTTAATGGTTGGTGGAACAATTTGGTCAACTAATGACATAACGGTGATAATGGCTTCAACAGAACCAGCCGCGCCTAGCAAATGACCAGTCATCGATTTAGTAGAAGAGACAAGAACTTGTTTCGAACCTTCTTCACCTAAAGCGCGCTTAACACCTTTAATTTCCGCAACATCACCAGCTGGAGTCGAAGTACCATGAGCGTTGACGTAACCGATTTGAGTACCTGTTACGCCCGCATCACGCATCGCGGCTTCCATCGCTAACGCACCGCCTGAACCGTCTTCGCTTGGTGAAGTCATGTGATAAGCATCACCAGACATACCAAAGCCAACTAACTCAGCGTAAATCTTCGCACCGCGTGCTTTAGCATGTTCATATTCTTCAAGAACCATAACACCCGCACCATCGCCTAGAACAAAGCCATCACGGCCCTTGTCCCAAGGACGAGACGCTTTTTGCGGTTCATCATTACGCGTAGACAATGCTTTTGCTGCGCCAAAACCCGCCATGCCAAGTGGTGTCGATGCTTTTTCTGCACCACCCGCCACCATCGCATCGGCATCACCGTATGCAATCATACGTGCCGCATGGCCAATGTTATGTAAACCTGTTGTGCATGCGGTAGAAATAGCGATATTTGGACCACGAAGACCACGCATGATAGACAAGTTGCCTGAAACCATGTTGACAATCGTTGAGGGTACAAAGAACGGGCTCACTTTACGTGGGCCTTTTTCTACCAAGGCATGATGGCCAGTTTCAATCAAGTCAAGACCACCAATACCAGAGCCGATAGCAACACCGATTCTTGGGGCATTTTCTGGAGTTACTGTGATACCAGAATCATTAAGTGCTTGGATACCCGCCGCAATACCGTACTGGATAAAGAGATCCATCTTACGGGCATCTTTTTTAGACATATACTCTTCGCAGTTAAAGTCTTTGACTAGACCTGCAAAACGAGTTGAAAAATTGGTGGTATCAAAATGTTCGATATTAACGATACCGCTTTGACCAGCTAGCAGGGCTTTCCAAGAAGATTCTACAGTGTTGCCTACCGGTGACAACATACCCATGCCAGTGACAACGACACGACGCTTGGACACGATCATATTCTCCGGAGTTGAAAAGTTCTATGAGAGGTATAGAAGAGTTAGAAAAACTCAGGCGGCCAGAGGGCCGCCTGGGGAGAGATATTACTGAGCGCTGTTTACGTAGTCGATTGCAGCTTGAACAGTAGTGATCTTCTCAGCTTCTTCATCTGGAATTTCAGTATCGAATTCTTCTTCTAGAGCCATTACTAGCTCAACTGTATCTAGAGAATCAGCACCTAGATCTTCTACGAAAGAAGCTTCATTCTTTACTTCTGCTTCGTCTACACCTAGCTGTTCAACAATGATTTTCTTTACGCGTTCTTCGATGTTGCTCATGTTTTCTTTTCCTTTACAGATTTCGCCTAATGCGATGGTTCCGTAGTTTATTCTAACTAGGGAAAGTTGCAAGTGGGTCATTGCTGGTCAAACCACAATTTTACCGATTTTAACCGAAATTAAGACCATTTTTGACTTAAATCATGCACAAATGTTGCGCATATAGTTAGCAAGTTTTACACGTTGTTGACAATAGCAAAGCCTTTATTTCATCAATAACGTTCAAAAACCAACTTATACCATGTACATCCCGCCATTTACGTGCAAAGTTTCACCCGTAATGTAGGCAGCCTCTGGAGAAGCTAAAAATACCACTGCCGACGCAATTTCGCGTGGATCGCCTAAGCGGCCAGCTGGCACTTGGGCTAGTGTAGCAGTACGTTGGTCATCATTCAGCGCTTTTGTCATATCTGTTTCGATAAAACCTGGCGCAACTGTGTTAACCGTCACACCACGAGATGCAACTTCACGAGCCATAGACTTAGTAAAGCCAATTACGCCCGCTTTTGCCGCTGCGTAGTTGGTTTGACCAGCGTTACCCATAGTACCGACCACAGAGCCCACATTGATGATGCGACCATTGCGCTTTTTCATCATGCCACGTAGCACCGCTTTCGATAAGCGGAAGATAGACGTTAAGTTGGTATCAATAATATCTGACCATTCATCATCTTTCATGCGCATTAATAGATTATCACGAGTAATCCCGGCGTTATTCACAAGAATATCGATCACGCCAAACTCGTCATTGATGGTTTTCAGCGTCGCTGCGATAGATTCCACATCCGTCACGTTCAGCGCTAGTCCTTTACCATTATTACCAAGATATTCACTGATTGCCGCTGCACCGCTTTCGCTAGTCGCCGTGCCGATCACTGTTGCACCGCGTTCAACTAATAATTCAGCGATCGCTCGGCCAATACCACGGCTTGCGCCAGTCACGAGAGCAATTTTGCCTTCTAGGTTCATCATCTATTCTTTCCTTTGATTACTTAACGGCATCAAGTGAAGCAATGTCATTCACTGCTGCTGATTCAAGCGATTTAATAATGCGCTTAGTCAGGCCTGTCAAAACTTTGCCTGGGCCAACTTCAAGCAGCTTTTCTATGCCTTGCTCACTCATCAACTGTACACATTCCGTCCAACGAACAGGGCTGTATAGTTGACGAACTAACGCATCTTTAATTTTGGCCGGATCAATTTCTGCTATTACATCCACATTGTTGATAACCGGAATTTGTGGTGCATGAAATTCAATCGATTGTAATGCAACCGCTAACTTGTCTGCTGCTGGCTTCATTAAAGCACAGTGAGAAGGAACAGAAACTGGCAATGGCAGCGCGCGCTTTGCTCCGGCCTCTTTACATAACTGACCCGCACGTTCAACTGCATCTTTATTGCCTGCGATGACAACTTGGCCTGGCGAGTTAAAGTTAACCGGTGAAACCACTTCACCTTGAGCAGCTTCTTCACACGCTTTTGCTATCAGCTCATCATCAAGACCGATAATAGCCGACATCGCACCTACGCCTGCCGGAACGGCTTCTTGCATTAACTGACCGCGCAGCTCTACTAATTTGATGGCTTGCTTAAAGTCAACTACACCTGCACACACCAGTGCGGAATACTCACCCAAGCTATGGCCAGCAAGCAAGGCTGGCTGCTCTAAACCTAGGCTTTGCCATAACCGCCAAAGGGCAACAGAAGAAGCGAGTAATGCCGGTTGAGTACGAGAGGTTTGGTTAAGATCTTCTACTGGGCCATTTTGTACCAATGCCCATAAATCATAACCCAGCACTTCAGAAGCTTCGGCAAATGTCTGTTGAATGACATCATACTGCTGACCAAGTTCTGCAAGCATACCAACTGATTGCGAGCCTTGACCTGGAAATACGATAGCAAACTTGCTCATTGTTTGTTTCCTTAAGTAAAAACAAGAGGTTGAACCAACCCCTTAAAATAAAAATCTATCCGCTTAAAACTTAACGAGTGCCGAGCCCCAAGTAAAACCACCACCGAAGGCTTCAAGCAATAACGTTTGACCACGTTGAATTCGCCCATCTCGCACGGCTTCATCGAGCGCGGTTGGGACGGTAGCAGCAGACGTATTACCATGGCGATCAAGCGTTATTACGACTTGGTCAAGTGACATCGATAGTTTTTTCGCGGTCGCGGAAATAATGCGATAGTTAGCTTGATGAGGCACTAACCAATCTAATTCTGATTTGTGCATGTTATTGGCAGCAAGCGTATCTTTAACAAGCTTAGAGAGTTGCGTCACTGCCACTTTAAAGACTTCATTACCCGCCATATAAAGCCATTTATCAGCATCACCACCACGCTCTGGAACAGGTAAACTCAAGAGCTCGCCAAACTCACCATCAGAATAGATATGAGTCGACAAAATTCCTGGCTCTTCACTTGCACCAATAATGACAGCGCCTGCGCCATCACCAAATAAAATGATTGTCGAGCGGTCTGTTGGATCGCAGGTTTTAGACAAGGCATCAGCACCAATGACAAGAATGTTTTTACACATACCCGATTTGATGTGTTGATCTGCAATCGATAATCCATAGACAAAACCCGAACAGGCCGCCGCTAAATCAAAAGCGGGACATCCTTTGATGCCAAGCTTACCTTGCACCTGACATGCCGCCGAAGGAAATGCATGGCTACTGCTGGTTGTTGCAACAATAATCAGATCAATATCGTTTTTATCAATGCCGGCCATTTGAATGGCATTTTGCGCTGCATAGAAAGCCATATCCGCAACGGTTTCATTCTCCGCGCAAATGCGGCGCTCACGAATACCAGTACGGGCAATAATCCACTCATCGCTTGTCTCTACCATTTTCTCTAAATCTGCGTTGGTACGCACCTGAGATGGCAAGTAGCTGCCAGTACCTAAAATTTTGCTATACATGAAGACTAATAATGCCTCTCGAGTAAAACCGCTTCCAAACGATCGCTTATACGGCTGGGGACTTGTCGTTTGACCTCGTGTACCGCTTCGGAAATCGCATTCACGACGGCGAGTACATCAGCACTTCCATGACTTTTTATGACAATGCCGCGCAATCCTAACAAACTTGCGCCGTTATACTGGTCGGGGTTCAATGTTTTTAGTTCAGTAAATAATGAAGAAAACAGTTTTCGTGCAATCCAACCCTTTATGGATGAGCCCAAAAGTTGGCTTTTTAACTTATCAATAAAGAGTTGTGCTGTGCCTTCACATGCTTTCAGGCAAACATTACCGACGAAACCATCGCAAACAATCACATCAGCGACATCATCCAACAACTGATTACCTTCGATATAGCCGATATAGTTGACGGCCTGAGTTTGATTCAGCATTTCAGCGCAACGCTTCACTAAATCATTCCCTTTAATCTCTTCCGCACCAATATTAAGGATGGCAACTTTTGCAGAACGGCCTAAATGCTGTTCGGCCAGCGCACTCCCCATGACAGCAAATTGAAACAGAGAATCTGCATCACTTGATACGTTCGCCCCCAAATCCAGCATCCAAGTGCGTTGACCTGAAGCCGTCGGCAACGCCGAAACTAATGCAGGACGATCAATGCCGGGCAGCAATTTCAGACGAAAACGAGATAACGCCATGAGCGCACCTGTATTACCACCACTGACACAAGCATCAGCACGGCTATCAGAAACTAGGTCAATTGCTATGCCCATTGAACTTCCAGCACTATTGCGTAAGGCCAGAGAAGGTTTTTCGGAGTTAGAAATAACGCGGTCACTGTGCAAAATACTCAAGCGAGTATTAAGTTCATAACCTAATTGAGATAATTGATGTGTGATCAAAACTTGATCACCAACGAGGATCACTTTGAGCTCTGGGAAATGCGACAGTGCCTGCACGGCGGCAGGCACTGTTACGCGAGGACCGAAATCCCCGCCCATTGCATCAAGTGCAACGGTTAAATATTGCAAAGGTCAACCTTACTTGCTGATAACCTTTTTGCCACGGTAATAACCGTCAGCAGTCATGTTGTGACGTAGGTGAGTTTCACCTGAAGTCGCATCTACAGATAGTGCAGATGTAGTTAGCGCATCATGTGAACGACGCATGCCACGACGTGCGCGTGATTTTTTGCTCTTTTGTACGGCCATTGACCCTACTCCTTTGTCTTAACCTATAACGAATTATCGTTTTAAGTTTTTTAAAACATCAAATGGATTCGGCTTTTCTTCCGCTAGTTCTTCTGGAAGTTCACCAAATACTAAATTGTCTGAATTAACGCTACATTCCGCTCTATCGTGCATTGCTACTTGTGGCAAATTAATGATGAACTCGTCTTCAACTAATTGTACAAGGTCGATCTCACCGTACTCATTCGGATCTACCAAATCGTACTCTTCCGGTGCGTCTTCATCCGTTTTACTCCCCAAGTAAGGAGTATACTTGAATTGGACTTCGCACTCATGTGCGAAAACCTTGTTACAGCGTTGACACTCTAAATCGACAGAGATGTTAGCTTTACCAGAGATAACAACTAGTCGCTGTTCATCAAGCCCAAATGACAATGAGACTTGTGCGTCGCGTTTAACGCCTGCGACTGATTCTTCTAAACGCTTAAAAAGACTGCGTTGGATGATACCATCACAATCGAGTCGTTTTTGAGCTGCTTTAGCCGGATCAATCGATCGCGGTATTTTTACCTTTTGCATAGGGCGCGAATATTATCTTCCAAATCGGTTTTAGTCAAAGAAAAAGGCAAAAAAGTTCGTTTTTTCCCCTTTCCACTGAGAGAATTATGTACAGCATGTCTGATTGATATATGCTGCGGTAAAATTCGCAGCAATTCTAAATCAAAATGCAAAATTACCAACTAGTTTTAGCATCTACTTCGCCGTTTCGGCAGCAATTACTTAAAAAGCTGGATCTACCTTTTGTTACCTGCTCGCCTAATTGCGACGAAACTCCGTTACCTGGTGAGCCCGCACAAGATCTGGTGACTCGTTTAGCAGAAACGAAAGCAAGATCTTGCCATCCAAACCAACCCAGTTTAGTCATCGGTTCTGATCAAGTTTGCGTGATTGACGGTGAGATTATTGGCAAACCTCATACTCAAGAACAAGCCATTAAGCAGTTACTCAAACAAAGTGGAAAAGCCATCACTTTTTATACTGGGCTTGCGGTTTACAACTCAGTCTCTGGTCAATGCATGGTCACCGTAGAACCCTTCACGGTTTATTTTCGCTCTTTATCTACCGAGATGGTGACGGCTTACGTGGCAAAAGAACAACCACTACAGTGCGCAGGCAGCTTTATGTGTGAGGGCCTAGGCATTGCACTTTTTGAACGTTTAGAAGGTGATGACCCTAATAGTTTGGTTGGGTTACCATTAATTAAGCTAGTCTCAATGCTTGAGTCTCAAGGCATTACCGTTTTAGGATAATGATTAACAGTGAGCGCCTTGATCTGCGCTCACTTTTATACCATGACTTCGACCATTACTTTATGTTTCTACTATGTTGCTACTCGTTAACGAATGAAAGCTGGCCTTAAGCGTTTCTCAATTTGACTAATGCTTGCTCTAGTTGAGTATCGAGTGGTGCATTAATGTCCATTAACGCCTCTGTCGAAGGGTGAATAAAACGAATATTGGCCGCGTGTAAGAATAATCGGTCAATGCCAAACTGTGCGGTATATGCGTCAAAACGGCGGTCACCATAACGATCATCCCACGCAATCGGGTGCCCTGTATACTGAGTATGAACGCGGATCTGATGAGTACGGCCAGTGATCGGACTGGCTTGCACCAAAGTTGCTTGTGCAAACTGTTCAAGGATCTTAAAGCGCGTTTCCGATGCTTTACCGTTTGGATTGACTCGCACAATGCTGTTCACTTCATTTTTCAATAGTGGCGCATTCACGACTTTACAGCCGCTTTTCCATTGCCCCATAACTAAAGCAAAGTAATATTTTTGAATCGTTTTTTCTCTAAACTGGGCTTGGAGATGGCGCAACGCGGAACGTTTTTTAGCCACTAATAAAATGCCCGACGTATCGCGATCGATACGGTGCACCAATTCCAAAAAGCGAGCTTCTGGGCGCAATGCACGTAGCGCTTCAATTGCGCCAAATTTCAAACCACTCCCACCATGAACAGCCGTACCGGAAGGTTTATTCAGAATAAGTAAGTGCTCATCCTCAAAAATAATGCAGTGTTCTAGCTCAGCGACTTTACTCAATTTGGTATTGGGTGTGTTGCTCTCTTGATCCGACTGTTCGAGAGTCACTGGTGGTATTCTCACCACATCACCAGCCGATAACTTATATTCTGCTTTGATGCGTTTTTTATTTACACGAACCTCTCCTTTGCGCAGGATTCGGTAAACCATACTTTTGGGAACGTTTTTTAATTGGTTACGCAAAAAATTGTCAATGCGTTGACCAGCCATATCTTCATCGATATCGATGAGCTGGACTTGGGTTCTAATTTCACTCATGGGCGCCATTGTACCACTGTAAATTGTTTAAATTCACATTTTCTTCGCCACAAAAAAGAATATTTTCATCTGCTGTTTAATGGCAAATTGGCGAGAATTACACCAATTGAAATGTGACTGTGGATAAAATTAAATATTACCCATTACAATTCTTACTTTAACAACTAAAACTCTTTGATAAACATTAAATTAGCCATCTAACTTTTAGACCTATTCTCATTTTTTTGACCTGTTCATAACAAAGCAGATTGCTGTGTTTACCTGTCACTGCTATAGTTCACAGCTGCAATGAATGATTCGGTGATTTTTTATTCTTTACCGTCCATTTTTGAGCAAAATAGTGAGTAGACTGCTAAGCGTCAATGTGCTGCACATGGCGTAAGACACTATTGAGCGAAGCTATCTTGTTGCTCTACTCATCGTCATTTCATGTTGAGTATTTTCCGCCAATACGCGGATCGCAGGCAATCGTGTGCGTGCGATAACTGAAGTGCCCTAGAGCATCCCCTCCAGCCGGGAGGCTGCACCTTTTAGTCATGGGATCTGGCACCGTGAAAACGAAACCCAGCAACAAGTCCAATAATCAAAACTAAAGAAAGATAACGAGATTTTTAAATGAAAAGAATGCTAATTAACGCAACTCAAAAAGAAGAGTTGCGTGTCGCGCTGGTTGATGGCCAACGACTTTTTGATCTAGACATCGAAAGTCCAGGGCATGAATCTAAAAAGGCGAACATCTATAAAGGACGTATCACCCGTGTTGAACCGAGTTTAGAAGCTGCATTTGTTGATTACGGCGCTGAACGTCACGGTTTCCTTCCTCTCAAAGAAATTGCCCGCGAATATTTCCCTGATGGCTACACTTACCAAGGCCGTCCAAACATCAAAGAAGCGCTTAAAGAAGGCCAAGAAGTTATTGTCCAAGTTGAAAAGGAAGAGCGAGGCAGCAAAGGCGCTGCGTTGACCACTTTCATTTCTCTTGCTGGTAGCTACCTAGTTCTTATGCCAAACAATCCTCGTGCCGGTGGTATTTCACGCCGTATCGAAGGCGATGAGCGTACCGAATTAAAAACCGCATTGAGCAGTTTAGAGCTTCCTCAAGGCATGGGCCTTATCGTTCGCACTGCAGGTGTGGGCAAAAGTGCGGAAGAGCTAGAGTGGGACTTAAACGTTTTGCTCAATCACTGGAGCGCAATCAAACAGGCTTCCGATTTGCGTCCTGCACCGCTACTTATTCACCAAGAGAGCAACGTCATTGTACGCGCAATTCGTGATTATCTGCGTCGTGACATTGGTGAAATTCTAATTGATAGCAACACAATTTATGAACGTGCCCTTGAGCACATTAGTTTGGTGCGTCCTGACTTCGTGAGTCGTGTAAAAAAATACGACGGTGAAGTACCCCTATTTAGCCATTACCAAATTGAAAGCCAAATCGAATCGGCTTTCCAGCGTGAAGTGCGTTTGCCTTCTGGTGGCTCTATTGTGATCGACCCAACCGAAGCATTGACCTCAATTGATATCAACTCTGCTCGTGCAACAAAAGGCGGCGATATTGAAGAGACGGCGCTTAACACCAACTTAGAAGCAGCCGATGAAATTGCTCGCCAATTACGTCTGCGCGATTTGGGCGGATTAGTGGTTATCGATTTCATCGATATGACTCCTGTTCGTCACCAACGTGAAGTAGAAAACCGTTTACGCGATGCCGTACGCCTAGATCGTGCTCGCGTACAAATTGGCCGAATTTCACGTTTTGGCTTGTTAGAAATGTCGCGTCAGCGCTTGAGCCCATCACTTGCCGAAGCAAGCCACCATATCTGCCCACGCTGCTCTGGCACCGGAGTGGTTCGTGATAATGAATCTCTTGCGCTCTCTGTTTTACGTCTCATTGAAGAAGAAGCACTAAAAGATAATACCGCTCAAGTTATGGCGGTGGTTCCCGTTCCTATTGCATCTTATCTACTCAATGAAAAACGTCGCTCAATCAATCATATTGAACGCATTCAAGAAGTCGAGATCACCATTGTCCCTAACTCTGAAATGGAAACGCCTCATTTTGAAGTGATCCGTGTCCGTGAAGGGGAAGAGCAAGAAATACTCTCTTACTTAGTGCCAATGAAACTAGAAGCACTGAAAGAAGCAGAAGGTAAAGAAAGCTCAGATATCGATTTCAAACCAAAACGCATTGAAGAACCTGCGTTGAAAGGGTTTGCTGCTCCAGCACAAACTATTCCAGCTCCAACACCTAAAGCAGAGGTAGCGGTTCCAGTCAAAGAGATCGCTGTTGAACCAGGTAAACCAGGTCTATTTGGCCGCATCGTTAAAGCTCTAGGTAGCATCTTCTCAACCACCACGGAAGAGGTGAAAACTGAGGAAGAGCAACAAAAACAAGAAAACGAACGTAGCCAAGCACCACGCCAGCGTCGTGATCGAAATGACCAACGTCGTCGTAACGGACGCGGTGAAAATGTTAATCGCGACAACGCAAACCGTGACAGAAACAAACGTAAACCTGTCAATACCTCTGCTCTTGTTGAAGAAACACAAGACAAAGAAATTGTTGCTACTAACGAGCCTCGTAAGACACAAGCTCGCAAGCCAAAACAAGAGCGCCGCAACAAGCGTGATGACAGCAAATCTGAAAAGTTAGCGGAGCAAGGGCTACAACTTGCGGCTGAAGCGCAAGCCGTTACCTTGACAGCGAATGAAGATAAAACGGAAGAGAAAACGGCAAAAGTCAAAGAACGCCGTCAACGCCGTAAGTTAAACAAACAAGTTCGTGTAAAAGATCAGACAATCGCTCAAGAACAACCAGAAGCTGAAATGTTGATCAATACAACCCCGGCAGCAGAGGTTATTGAAGCCGTAAAAGCTGAAACAGCACAATCTGTTGAGACATCGGTCGTTACACCAAACGACGACAATGAGAATGACGATCAAAATCAACGTCGCAATCGCCGCTCCCCTCGTCATTTACGAGCCAGTGGTCAACGTCGACGCCGTGGTCGTGATCGTCGCCCTAACCCATTCCGTTTACGCAAAGGTGGGGTTGCCTCTCCTGAGATGGCAATGGGTAAAGTGATGCCTCGCTATGACCTCTCTAAACCTGTGTATCAAGCACCGGTAACAGAGCAAGTCGCAGCGGTTGAACCTGTTCAACAAGTGGCAGATGTCGTAGATAACAATACCGAGATAACGTTAGGTGGTTTTGCTTTCCCTGAAATGGCAATGGGTAAGGTCATTATTCGCCACGAAGAGAACCAGAGCGTCGTTGAAGAACCTGTTACAGTCTCTTTGCAGGACGCTATTGAACCTCAAGTACCATCGACAGTGGTAACAGAATCGGTTTCAGTCACAGAATCGGTCACTGTAGAAGCCGTTATTTCAGAGCCAGTGATCGCAGAAGTTGTTATTGAAAAGACTACCGCTATTGAGCTCGTTGTCGAAGAAAAAGCCACGACAGAGAAAGTACCAACATTGAAGGTTGAAGCAGTAACTAAGGCACCTGAAGCCGTATTACCTAAAACAATCAAAGCGCATGCATTCTCTCCGATGACCAAAGCCTCAGGCTCTTTATTGCTCAAAGAGATTGAAATCGTATCAGCACCTTTCCATGCTGAACGAATTGCAACTCGTGCGGCAGGCAGCCAGTCAGCGCAAAGTCAAGCTGGTGCGGCAATGACTAAACCACAGTATTAATCTCTGAACCGAGTTTAAATACCATTAAAGGGCTGCATTCGCAGCCCTTTTTATATTCCGCTTGCCCAATATCTCTGCATCTCATAGCATTACCTCTTTCTTGTCACTCAAAATGGACTTCCATGACTTGGATCTTATTCACCCTTCTGGCCGCATTCATGCAATCTTGGCGCAATGCATTCCAAAGTCGCTTAGCAACTGAGGTCAGTACTACTGGTGTTACCCTTGCCCGCTTTCTTTGGGCTGGCCCCATCGCGGCTCTCTATCTCATCACTTTGTATCATTTCATACCCGCGAAATTACCTACATTGTCATTGACCTTTATCGCTTTCATTATCGGCGCGTCATTGATGCAAATCATCGCGACTGCGCTCATGGTTAAGCTTTTTAAATTAAATAACTATGCTGTAGGTGCTGGGCTAGCCAAAAGCGAAGCCTTAGTTGCCGCTATTTTAGGGATGATTTTTTTTGGGACTCATTTGACAGGCTTGGGCTGGATTGGCGTCATCGTTGGTGGCATTGGTGTATTTTTGATGAGCACGCACGGCAATATTAAGCAGCTTTCAATGCCAACTGTTTTACTGGGATTAAGTTGTGGTAGTGCCTTTGCGCTCACTTCATTGTGGGTACGTGAAGCCAGTTTAGCGCTTGGCTTACCCTTTCCACACAGTGCTGCTTGGGTATTATTGTTGGTCATTTCACTGCAGACTTTATTACTGCTAATTTACCTAATGGTGACCGACAACAACTCATTAAAACAATTATGGGTAAGACCTAAGCTAACGCTATTAACCAGCACAAGTAGCTGTCTTGGTTCTATTGGTTGGTTCAGTGCAATGTCTCTTCAAACCGTGCCTTATGTAAAAACTTTAGGCCAAATTGAGATCTTTTTTACGATGTTAATTTCTATTTTTTGGCTAAAACAATCGGTGAAAATTAAAGATGGGCTGGGGCTTGTTCTAGTCGCAATTGCCGCTATCTTAGTCATGTGGGGATAGATACCCATCCACGCTTTGATGATGAAGTTACTCGATACAAAAAAAGCCTCACCAGACGGTGAGGCTTTATCTTTTCCCGATAGAGATTGTTTCGTGCTAGCGAAAATCTCTCAATAACTCAGCTTACTTTTTCTTTGCTGGTTTTTGGTCATCTTTCTTCTTGATAACGGTAGTGCCTTCGAAAGTTTCACCTTCAACAAACGCTGTACCATAGTAAGCCGCAAGAAGTACTTCTTTTAGCTCAGAAATCAGTGGGTAGCGGGGGTTTGCACCAGTACATTGGTCATCAAACGCTTCAACTGATAGCACGTCAACTTTTGCGAGGAAATCCGCTTCATTCACGCCAGCCGCTTGGATAGATAGCGGGATGTCGAGATCTTTCTTCAGCTCTTCCAACCAAGTCAGTAGACGTTCAATCTTCTGAGCAGTACGGTCGCCCGCTTGGCTCAAGCCTAAGTGGTCAGCCACTTCAGCGTAACGACGGCGTGCTTGTGGACGGTCGTATTGAGAGAACGCAGTTTGCTTGGTTGGGTTATCATTCGCGTTATAGCGCACAACGTTAGAGATAAGCAATGCGTTAGCAAGACCGTGCGGGATGTGGAACTCAGCACCGATCTTGTGCGCCATAGAGTGACATACACCTAAGAACGCGTTAGCAAAAGCAATACCTGCGATAGTCGCTGCATTGTGCACTTTTTCACGAGCAATTGGGTCTGCTGCGCCATTTTTGTAGCTTGATGGTAGGTACT
Organism: Vibrio sp. V08_P9A1T1; assembly: GCF_963874405.1. NCBI lineage: Bacteria > Pseudomonadati > Pseudomonadota > Gammaproteobacteria > Vibrionales > Vibrionaceae > Vibrio > Vibrio sp. V08_P9A1T1. The sequence goes on along the minus strand of NZ_CAWNIB010000283.1, from coordinate 2,051 downwards.
CTTTCAGCATCTTAAGTGCTTGTAGAGCTTGACCATCAGAGTATTCGTTCGCAAGAACAGATACATAGGCTTCAAGAGCGTGAGTCACAGCATCGTAACCACCAAATGCCGTTAGAGACTTAGGCATATTCATCACAAGGTTCGCATCAACGATAGCCATGTTAGGTGTTAGCTCATAATCCGCTAGTGGGTATTTAGCACCTGTTTTGTCGTCTGTTACAACGGCAAATGGTGTGACTTCTGAACCTGTACCTGAAGTAGTCGTGATACAAACCAATTCTGCTTTTTGACCCATTTTAGGGAACTTGTAGATACGTTTACGGATATCCATAAAACGCATTGCAAGCTCTTCAAAGTGAGTTTCTGGGTGCTCATACATAACCCACATGATCTTCGCCGCATCCATTGGTGAACCACCACCAAGTGCTAGAATCACGTCTGGTTGGAAACTCTTCATTGCTTCAGCGCCTTTCTCTACGACAGATAGAGTTGGATCAGCTTCTACATCAAAGAATGTTTGAACTTCCATACCGTTTGACTTCAGCAGAGTCACTACGTCGTCTGCATAACCGTTGTTGAATAGGAAACGGTCAGTAACTAGGAATGCGCGTTTTTTGCCTTCAAGATCGCTCATAGCGATTGGAAGGCTACCACGACGGAAGTAAATTGACTTAGGTAGTTTATGCCACAACATGTTTTCAGCTCGCTTCGCAACAGTTTTCTTGTTGATTAGGTGCTTAGGACCTACGTTCTCAGAAATCGAGTTACCACCCCAAGAACCACAACCTAGCGTTAGAGATGGTGCAACGTTAAAGTTGTAAAGGTCACCGATACCACCATGAGTGGTTGGGATGTTTACAAGAATACGCGCCGTCTTCATTTTGTCACCAAAGTAACGGATACGGTCTGCATTAACGTCTTGGTTAGTGTATAGACCAGAAGTGTGGCCGATACCGCCGATTTCTACCATTCTTACTGCTTGTTCTACCGCGTTCTCGAAAGAAGTCGCGCGGAACATGCCAAGTGTTGGAGAAAGTTTTTCATGTGCGAATTCATCGTCATAAGAAACTTCGCCAATACCTTCACCGACAAGGATTTTAGTATCTGCTGGAACTTTAACGCCCGCCATTTCAGCGATGGCTGTTGCTGGTTGGCCTACGATTTTCGCGTTTAGTGCGCCATCGATAAGCAGTACCTTACGTACTTTGTCTGCGTCTGCTTTACTTAAAACATGCGCTTTATGGCTCGCGAAACGTTCTTTTACTTCGTCATACACTTCGTCCATAACGATAACCGCTTGCTCAGAAGCACATACCACACCGTTATCGAATGTTTTAGACATAAGAACAGAAGCAACTGCACGTTTGATGTCTGCCGTTTCGTCGATTACAACTGGAACGTTACCTGCACCTACACCGATTGCTGGTTTACCTGACGAGTAAGCTGCTTTCACCATGCCAGGACCACCTGTTGCAAGGATAAGTGCAATACCTTCGTGCTTCATTAGCGCGTTAGATAGCTCAACTGAAGGTTGATCAATCCAGCCGATGATATCTTTTGGCGCGCCAGCTGCAACTGCGGCATCTAACACGAGTTTAGCTGCATCGTTAGTTGAATTTTTCGCACGTGGGTGTGGCGAGAAGATGATACCGTTACGAGTCTTCAAAGAGATGAGAGATTTGAAGATTGCAGTAGAAGTAGGGTTAGTGGTTGGAACGATACCGCAGATGATGCCTACAGGCTCAGCGATAGTCATCGTGCCTAGGTTTTTATCTTCTTCAAGAATGCCACACGTTTTTTCGTCTTTGTATTTGTTGTAGATGAACTCAGACGCAAAGTGGTTCTTGATTACTTTATCCTCAACAATACCCATGCCTGATTCCGCTACCGCTTGTTGCGCTAGAGGGATACGAGCTTGGTTAGCTGCTAATGATGCTGCGCGGAAAATTTTATCTACTTGCTCTTGAGAGTAAGTAGAGAATTCTGCTTGAGCCGCTTTAACGCGCGCTACTAGAGCATCAAGTTCAGCTAAATTAGTTACAGGCATAATG